>CAZSPO010000133.1:0-9125 GCA_964608775.1 uncultured Chthoniobacterales bacterium
GCCGATGAACTGCCGGGCTCCCGCCAGTTCATCGGCTGCCGCCTCTTCGTCCGCAAGCGCGGCGGCCCGTCCGGCGCGGAGGCGACCCCAGAGATCGACTTCCCAGGCCAGATCGAGTTGGACCCCGAAATTATTGGAAAGGGTCCGGGTCGGATCTTCCAGGCCGGGCACGGGAATGCTCCCCGTTGTGAAAACGTTCTGCTGGCGGACCGCGCCCTGGCTGAAACCGATTCGCGGCATCAACGGGCTCGTCGCGATCCGGGCTCCGGCTTCGGCCTGGGCGAGGCGGGCGGCGGCAATTTTCAAATCGGGGTTGCGGGCAAGGGTCGCCTCCACCATGGCGTCGAGACGGGGGTCCCGAAATTCCGCCAGCCAATCCCCCGACACCGGTCGGGCATCCCCGGAGGCCACCCATCGGTCCGGAACCGTCACCCCCACATCCGGCGGGTCAACTTCCGGAGCCGCCAAACAACCGGTCAGAAGCAGGAGCAGCGGGCTGATTGCAGCAGTCCATCGCATCGGTATGGTCACGGTTCCGGCGCGGTGAGCCCAGCCACAGCAAAGGAGATAAACTGGGACTCCGCTTCTCGCACATTGCCCAACTTGCAGATGCCCGCCGTATGTTTTTCGAGATATTCTCCCTGGGCCACCAAGAAAAAGAGCGCTCCCATGAGCAAATGGGTGCGCCAACGAAAGGTCGGTTCGGTGAGATGAGGGAGGGAAGCACGGAGCGCCCCAAGAAATCGGAGGAAAACCGGCTCGACCATGGCGTGAACCAAGGCGTGGACGCCCGAGTTCGGCTCGCTGTGGCAACGGCTGAGCAGAGTAGCAAAATGGCGACCACCGGCTTCGGGGTCGGCGATCATGGTGAGAGAGGGGCGGATGATGGCGGTGAGAATTTCGGAGACCGGGAGGGATTTGCCAGCCACCCGTTGCTCGGCGGTTTCTAACATGCGGAGCCTTTGATGATTGAGCGGTTCGAGGCGGCGGGCGATGACAGCGGCGAAGAGGTTTTCTTTGGTGGAAAAGTGATAATTCACTGCTGCGAGATTGGCACCGGCCAGTTGGGTGATGGCGCGGAGCGAGGTGCCAGGGAACCCGTGCTCTGCGAACAAGGCCTCGGCCGCATCGAGCAAACGCCCTTTTGTGCTGGGATCATCATGAGGAGAGAGAGCGGCAGCCATCGGAAGAGATGGAATGAAACGAACGTTTGATTTGTAGTCAAGCCCGGAGTTGCGCCCCCGCACCCACAGGCTCGGGCGGGTTCCCCAAAGACCACCGTTTTCTTTGAGTCATCCGCGTTCGGACCGGGAGTTGGCCCTGTTGGCCGCCATCGCCCAACCGCCAACTCCTATGAAAAGCGAGGGATACTCGCCGAGGCCCGCCGGTTGAAGAAGCGCCCGCGCCCTCAATCTAATAGGGGGAATTGACCGTTCGCTGGTGGAGCGCCGGGGAATCAATTTTCTACCATGAAGCATGAAGGAAAGGCAGAAGTAGGGAAATCTGGAGGCAAAGACTTGGAGCACGCCCTCGGCGATATCCGGCATGCGTTGGAAGACTTCGAACACGCCATGCAAGATTTGCACCATCTCCGCCAAGATCTGCATCGCTTCGTGGAGAAAGCGGCGGAAAAAGGGGCGACGATCAGCTTGGATGAGCTTCGCGACTACGTCGCCGCCAGAGTCCGCTAATCCTCAGATTTCGAGAGCCGCTTAACCTCTTCCCCGCGGAGCCAGGCATCGGCTTCTTCGACCGCCGCGAACATCGCATCTCCCAACGGTTGATCCGCGAGAAAAGCGCGCAGCTCTGCGCGATTGGCTGGTTCGTATTTGGCCCCTGGAAACCAGTGACCGGCATTGCCGAGCAAGTTGTATCGCATGCGACAGTAGTCATGCAGATCGAAAGCCTTCACCAAGGTCCAGAGCAAGAGGATCACCTGCAAATTCACCCCGCCCGGCACTGCTTCCCACTCGGGAAGAGGCCCCCGCACCATGGCTAGCCACTCCGGTCCAGCCACCCCTTCGAGTTCCGCCTCCAACCGGGCTGTTACAGGAGCAATCGCCAATTCCGCATGCTCATAATCAGCGAGCGCAGCCACATGGGCGTCAAAGTCCGATGGCCGGGCCGCCCCGATGCTGAGGGTGTGCACCTCGGGTCGGGCCAGACAGAAGAGATCGTTAAAGGCCATCGGAGAAAATGGGGCACACAACGCCAGCAGCTTCTCGGATGGGGCATATAACTTACCTCCTTTGTCAGTGGGGCTGATGATAAAAACCCCCATATCCTGCTGGACCGCTGCCTCTATAGCCGGCCAGTTCCGTTGGTTAATGTAATACCAATGCAAATTAACATAGTCGAACCCGCCATCGGCGATTGCGTCGAGAATGACGTCGCAGGGTGCGTGGGTGGAAAAACCGACGTGGCGCACCCGCCCCTCCTTCTTGAGCCGCAATGCGGCTTCTAGACATTTGCCGCGACCGATGCTCTGCTCAAGCAGTTCGCGATGATTAATGCCATGCAAGGCGAGGAGATCCACGTATTCTAACTGCAGATAGGCCATCGACTTCTCAAATGTGTCCAAAAACTCTTGGGGATCGCCAGAAGGCGCCACCTTCGTCTGCACAATCAACTTCTCGCGGGGCAACTGCGGTAAAAGCCGGCCCAACTGCATTTCGCTACTTCCATAGCCGCGAGCGGTTTCAATATGGGGAATCCCTAGATCGATTGAGCGGCGGATGGTGTCTTCCAAGTTGGTTTGCCCGGCGGGTTCCACCTCGGACCATGGGACATCTTTCCAGGCTTGCTGATATCGCATTCCGCCACAACTTAATACAGGCATTTGCAGTTCAGTCCGCCCAAACCGACGGGTTGGCACACGGGGAAAAGGAGTGGTTGTCATCAGTTGGTTTTTGTAAATAACGGCATGTGGCCGATGTTGCGCGTCATTTTTCCAGCTCTTTTCCTGTTTCTGCTTCTCATGTCGACTCCCCCCCTTCCCGGCGATGATCGCGTCGGGCAAGCGCGCATCCGACAGCAGGAATGGATCTCCGCCCGCTTTCAATCCCTCGGCGTCGATTATCCCCCCGCCCGCCTCTACCTTGAAGGCCGCAAAACCGAGGGTGAACTCTTGCTTTACGCGGGCAATCATGGCGATACGCCGATGCGCCTCATCCACCGATTCGCGGTGTTAGGCCAGTCAGGCGGTCTCGGTCCGAAACGGCGCGAAGGCGATTTGCAAGTGCCCGAGGGTTGTTACACCATCGACCGCTTCAATCCCAAGAGCCGCTTTCATCTCTCCCTGGGGCTCAACTATCCCAATGCGGCTGATCTACATTTTGCTGATCCGGCTCAACCTGGTTCTGACATTTTCCTCCATGGAGGGGCCCTCACCGTCGGCTGCCTCCCCCTTGGTGACCCTGGGATCGAACGGCTTTACCTGATCTGTCACGATCACCATGCTGCGAGCCGTCGCCCCATTGCCGTGCATCTTTTCCCTTGCGCGATGGACGCCACCCAATGGGCCTCCGTGCTTGAGCCTGCCTTGGCTGTCGCAGAAAATCCCGCTCCGCTTCGCCGACTTTGGCGTTCCCTTACCTCCATCTGGGAATCCTTTCACACCACCCAACGAGTCCCCAACTGGGAGCTCGATTCGGAGGGGTTTTACCGGCTGACCGAGTGATTTAAGGCCACCAACCGCTCTCCATCCTGCCCCGTCCAAACGTGATGCCGCTCAATCGCCGCCTGAATGAATCCTTTAGCCCCCCGGCAGGCCTCCTCTAATCCCACCCCACGAGCAAGCCCGGCCGTGATCGCAGCGGAAAAGGTGCAGCCGGTTCCGTGTGTCGCGACCTCCGGCAGAAATCGGGTCCGCATTTCCAACACCAGCTGACCGCCTTCAAAAAGCAGATCGATCGCTTCCTCCCCTCGCAAATGCCCCCCCTTTATCAACACCGCCGTGGACCAACGGGAAGAAAGAGCTGCCCCAGCCGCATGCATGGCCGACTCCGTCAAAATCGGCTCGCCCCAAAACGCCGCTGCTTCGTCGAGGTTAGGGGTCACCAGCGTTGCGAGGGCAATGATCGTTGATTCCAAGGTGTCCTGAGCCGCTGCATCCATCAGCGGATCTCCCCCAGTCGCAATCATGACAGGATCGACGACGAGGGGGACAGATGGAAAGCGGGCGAGCACCGGTTCGATGGCCTGCATGATTGGGGCGTTTGGCAAGAGACCCGTTTTCATGGCTCCCACGGGAAAATGCCCGAGCATTAAAGCCACTTGATCCGCGACCAACGCCGGATCAACCCATCCGATCCGGCTGACCTGACCCGGCAATTCCGAGACCACGCTCGTGACGGCGCAGATTCCGTAGACCCCGAGATCGGCAAAACTCTTTAGGTCAGCCTGCACCCCGGCACCGGCACAGGAGTCCGAGCCGGCGATGGAAAGCGCAACGGGGGGCGCACCCATGGTTCACCCCTTCACCAGCGCCCGCAGATGCGCGACAATGGCATCGCCCATCTCGCTTGTGCCGCAGACTGGATGGCCGTCGGTCGCAATATCCGCCGTCCGCAACCCATCCAGAATGGTCAGTCGAACCGCCTCATCAATCCCGTTCGCCTCCTGTTCCCGCCCCAAGCTAGAACGGAGCATCATGGCCACCGAAAGAATCTGTGCGACTGGATTGGCAACCCCTTTTCCCGCGATATCGGGAGCTGAGCCGCCCCCGGGTTCGTAAAGCCCGAACCGGCAGCCATCCTGTTCGCCCGTGCCCAAGCTGGCACTGGGCAGCATTCCGATGGACCCAGCCACCATGGCGAGTTCATCGCTCAGAATATCGCCAAACATGTTTTCGGCCAACATCACGTCGTAATGACCCGGTTGCTTGAGAACCAACATGGCGGCAGCGTCCACATAGACATGCTCCAATTCCACGTCTGGATATTCTTTTGCAAGCTGGGTGATCACCCGACGCCAAAGGACACTGCACTGGAGAACGTTAGCTTTGTCGACAGAAGTGACCCGCTTCCGCCGCTGGCGGGCGGCCTCAAACGCCACCCGCCCAATGCGTTCGATTTCGGACTCCCGATAGACCATCGTATCGACGGCTACGGATTCCCCATTTTCCTCCTGAATCCCTTTGGGTTGACCAAAATAAAGGCCGCCGGTCAATTCGCGCACGCAAAGAATATCAAACCCCTCCCCCACCAAATCCGCTCGCAGCGGGGAAGCATGCCGGAGAGCCGAAAGACAAAGGGATGGGCGAAGGTTGGCGAACAATTCGAAATGCCGTCGGAGGGGCAAAAGCGCCGCTCGCTCGGGCTGCTGATCCGGCGGCAAGCTTTCCCATTTTGGACCGCCCACCGATCCGAAAAGAATGGCATGCGATCTTCGGCACAACGCGAGCGTTTCAGCGGGGAGAGCCGTTCCATCGGCATCAATCGCCGCCCCGCCGACCCGGCCTTCCTGCAGGTCCAGGCGCAGATCGGTCTCGTCACAAAGCAGCGCAAGGACCTTGCGCGCTTCCCGCATGATTTCGGGTCCGATTCCGTCGCCGGGCAACACAGCAATACGATAAGGTGGAGCGTTCATCAGTTGGAGGAGCGTGCGGGGGGGGAAACAAAAAATCAACCCCGCGGCCATGGAAACAGCCGCAGGGTGGAGAAGAAGGGATGGGCTGGGCGGTTTACTCGCGGGCGGTAGCCGACTGCTGGAAGCGGGGGGGAGCGGGCATCCCCCCGACTGGATACTCGGAAGCGATCGAGCGTTCGTCCGTGGGCACCAATCGATAGACACCGCGAGCATTGTTGAGCCAGCCATTCGGATCGGCAAACTCTTCCCCGCTGTAGTTCAGCCCGTAAACTTGATCTTCAAGCCCGGTGCCCACTTCAGGATTGATCACCGTGGGGGTCACAAAAATCAGAAGGTTGCGTTTGCTCCGGCTGTTGAGCCGCTCCTGGAAAAGATAACCGAGGATGGGGATGTCACCGACAATTGGCACCTTGTTGCGTGCCTTCGTGGTCTGGTCCTGGAGCAAGCCGCCTATCGCGAGGGTATAACCACTCTTAATCAGCACATTGGATTCCAACGTGCGTGTATCGACGACCGGGGCACTCACGACCGCGCCGTTGAATTCGAACGTGACGTCTTGGTTGGAATTGCTGATTTCCGGTCGAACAGAGAGCGTAATAAAGTTATTTTTGTTTACCGAAGGGCGCACGTTGAGGGTCGTGCCAAAGACAACATCGTCGAATCCTCCGAAAACCGATGTGGCGGTTTGTTCATTAAAGTTTAAAGAAGGCACGGGACGGCTGGTCACAATCTTGATGGTCGCCTCCTGGTTGTCAGCGGTGACGATTCGAGGGTTGGCCAAAAACTCTGCGTCCGAGTCCTCGTTCAACAGCCGCATGCTAACCGAAAGCTGAGGGGCCGTGAGAATGGCCAACTGTCCGGCGAATGGAGCCAGCGACGATGCGGAACGAACAAAATCGGCCAGCCCAATCCCTCCCGAGGGATCGACATTCACCGTCTGATCGCCATCTGTGCCGAAGGTTCCACCAAATTTGAAGGTCTGCGGGGAAGACGAACTGCCCACCACCCCCGACCAGTTAATCCCATAAGCCTGCTGAGGATTGGCGGATGTCTCCACGAGCCGGGCTTCAATCATCACCTGCTTCGTCGGCTTGTCGACCTCGGCCAGAAATTGCCGGATCGCCTTCACGTTGGAAACCGCTTCCCGATAAAAAACGGTGTTTGTCCGCGGGTCCACTTGCGGCGGGGTAGACTTGGATTGCAGCTGACCCGCCAATAAGGGCGCGACGGTCTCCGCTCGGGCGAAAGAAAAGGTGTAAGATTGGCTCTCCGTCGGTTCCGCCGCCTTTTCCCCGGCCGTTTTGACATAGTAAATATTGTCGATCAAATCCATCGCCAACCCCTTGGCCGTCACGATCACATTGATGGCTTGAAGCGCTGTCACATCTTGGAGCCGCATGGTAATGACCCCGACCACTAAGTCGCTCACCACCAAATTAATTCCAGACTGCCTCGCAAGAAGCCGGAGCACGGTCGGCACATCTTCCTGTTGAAACTCAAATGTCCGGGGGGTGCTGGGCGAAACCGTAAGAGAAGAAACCGGGGTTGCCGAAGGATCCGCGAGCGGAGCGGGAGCATCCGGCACCGCTGGCTCCGGAAGTTGGGGGCTGGAAGGAGCCGTTGAATCCAACGGGGCCTCGGGGGCAGTGGGAGGATCCAGAGGGGCGGGCGTGGACAAATCCGGAGCGGGCGGGGTCGGCACCTCCGGATTGATCGGGGGAACATCCGGAATATCCAGAGGCTCCTCAAGCGGCACGGGAGTCGGCTGCGGCGACTCTAGCGTCAAAGGAGCTTCCGGTGCGGGGGGCGCTTCCTCAACCGGAAGGGGAGGCGGCGGTGCCTGCGTGATGAGCTGAGCAGGAGCGGTGACCACCGACGTTAAAAAGGAGGTCCCGAGTGTTCCAATGAGGAGGAGTGATTTGAAGACTTGCATGGTGGGAGGCGGTGAAGGTTGCCACTTAGGTTGCGAATTTTAGCAGGATGCGGACCAAATGCGGCATTGCATCCATCAAGATGCCAACTAATCGGGACGGCATGCTGGTCATTTCATGTCAACAAGTCAAGCGTCGTGTGAATAACTTTTTTGATTTCTTACAGCGTCGACAAACTCTTGGATTTTCTCGGATGACTTGATGCCAGGTCTTACCTCGACCCCACCCGCGACGTCCACCCCTCCAACCCCCGATAGATTGACAACTTCCGCCACATTTTCCGGCGTCAATCCCCCAGCAATAAAACTTCCTCTAATATGTTGACATGCTAACATTTTTAAAAGAAATGCGCACGGAATTCTGACTCCCGTTCCTCCAAATCCTGATTCGCCAGAAGAATCGATTAAAAAATGCTTACATGTCATATCGTGTATGGCGGGGTCTATTGCGCCATCTGCGGTCGCTTTGAGCGCGTAGATCACCGGCAACCCAAGCGATGCAACCCGACCGGTAAAGCCCGGGGTTTCCCCCCCATGCAATTGAATCATGTCAACGACCCCCGCCTCCGCCACTTGACAAACCTCACTCCATTCGGGTCTCACGAAAACCGCGACTCGCTGGATCGCACCCGCAAAATCGGGTAGCCATTCCCTCGCCCTCTCAAAAGTGAGAAACCTTTTTGATCCGGGAAAGAAATTCACCCCGATTAAATCGACACCCGCTTCCACGCAACTCCGGGCGTCCGCAGGTCGGCACACTCCACAGACCTTGATTGGGATCGGCGAATTTTCTGGGGCAGCTTTCACCTCGACATCATGGCAGCAATCGCCTAGAGAAGCGACGTTTTCCTGGACCGACTCTAACGCAACCTGAGGTTATTTCTGCGCATGTCCGAAGATTCATCTCCTAAAAAACAGATTTCCAAATCGAAGGCTAAACCCGCGATGCACAAGCCGGGCAAACCAAAGTCGGTCCGCGCCACCAAAGCGTCCGCTTCTGCTCAACCTGCGGTCGACCAAAAACCGAAGCCAGACAAGACTCTGGCCAAGTCAAAAATTTCCAAAATCAAGCACCCCAAAGCAAAGCAGGTGACGCAAAAAACCACTTCTTTGAAGCCTTCACTTAAGCCGAAAACGTCTCGATCGAAACAGCCACGCCCCTCCAAAAAGGGTCCTGCCACCCCTCCCACTAACGAGGACATCGCGATTCGCGCCTATCTGATTGCGGAAGCGCGCCACCAACAAGGTCGTTCAGGCACTCCCGAATCCGACTGGTTCGAAGCCGAAGTGCAACTCCGGGCGGAAGCCGGTTTGTGAGGCGGATTGATGGGTCGCCCCAACTGCTGTCGACTTATCCCGTCTTTCTCAACTGGGAGCGAAAATCGGTAATTTTCGGGGCCGGAAGGCTCGCGTAGCCCCATGGGCACTTATGGGGCCATAACGTAGATTATAAACATTTTTCGTCAATAAGTTTTGAGAGTGGCAAAGGATATTTAAATTATACGTTTGACCTCTTTTTGGCGTGACATGATGAAGGTTGGGATATTGAGGTGCCGTTCGATTTCTCTTTCAGCTGCGTCAGCACCACCCCGGCTGCGATGATCCC
>CAZSPO010000134.1:0-9125 GCA_964608775.1 uncultured Chthoniobacterales bacterium
AAGCGCCAATCGCGCGACAGTTTCCCTCCCCCGCGGCCCGCGCCCCCTGATCGCCGGCAGGTTCTTCAACGTCCCCCGGGTTCACTGGCTGAGGAAAGCCCTCGCGCACGTCTCCCGCACCCCTTTCCCAATAAAAGTCGCCAGCAAGAGGGTGATGAAAAGAGCCGAAACCGCCGAGATCGCCAGCCAAGGAGCGTGAAGATTCTTTAAGGCCTGCTCTAGCAATTCACCCCAGGACGGAGTTGGCGGTTGAAGCCCGAACCCCAGAAAATCGAGCGCGGTCAAAGTCCCAATCCCGCCCACAAGCGAGAAGGGCAAAAGAGTGACCACGGGCGTCCAGGCGTTGGGCAATATCTGCCGGAACAAAACCCGAAAATGCCCCGCCCCGGAGGCCCGTGACGCCGTGACAAAATCCAGCTGCCGCAACTTCAAAAATTCAGCCCTCATGTAAAGACTTGTGCCCGCCCAGGAAAAAGCCGCACTCACCAGCAGCAACAGGGTAAAGCTCCGGCCATAAATCGACCCCACGAGAATGACGACATAAAGAAAGGGAAGCGCCGACCAGATTTCCGTGAGTCGCTGGCCCAACAGATCAATCCGCCCGCCCGCATAACCCTGAATCCCGCCGAGCGCCACCCCGGTCACCGTCACCAAAGCCGTCAAGGCGAGGGCAAATCCCATGCAGATACGGAACCCATACAAAATTCGCACGAAGACGTCCCGGGCCGCTCCGTCGGTCCCGAGCCAATGCTCGCGCGATGGGGGATGCGGCGGAGCCCCTGGCAAATTAAGAAACGACTCCACTGGGCTGTAAGGGATGGGCGGGAAAACCATCCACCCATCTGCTTCCCGAAAGTGTGCGGTTTGCCTCAGCTCCCGATAGTTGGCTTCCGTTCCGTAATCGCCGCCAAACGCACTGTCGGGATAGAAACTTAGCACCGGAAAATAAAGCCGGTCGCCGTATCCAAGCACGAGCGGTTTGTTATTCGCAATCCACTCGCTGAAAAGGGAGAGTAAGAACAGCCCGCCCAGTATCCAAAGCGCCCAGTAAGCTCGGCGAATCCGTTTGAATCGCCGCCAGCGATCAAGAGTGATGGGTGAAAAAAGTGGCATCGCGAAAGTCAGTCAAATTTGATCCGCGGATTGATCACGACGTAGGAGAGATCAGAAAGGAGCCGCCCCAACATGGTCAGCAGGCTGAGAATGAAAATAAGCGCCAGCACCACGTTATAATCCCGACCTACCATCGAATCATAGAAGAGCTTGCCCATGCCATCGAGGTCGAAGACCCGTTCAATCAAAAGCGAGCTGGCAAACATCAAGGTGAAAATCTCGCCAATCCCCGTCGCCAACGGAATCAATGCGTTGCGCAACGCATGCTTGAACGCGGCCACTTCGAACGGCAACCCTTTTACGAGGGCCGTTCGCAAATATTCCTTGTTGAGCTCCTCTAGAAGCGAATTTTTCATCAACATGGTCAGCACCGCGAATTGCCCCAGCATGTAAGCAACTAATGGCAGGGTCATATGGTGGGCAATATCCATGACCTTCTCTCCAAATCCCATCTGCTCAAAATGGTCGGAGACAAAGCCGGTGATGGGGAACCAGTCGAGGTAACTGCCGAAATAAAGAATCAACAAGATCCCCACGGCATATCCGGGCAGCACGTAACCGACGAGCACGAGGATGGAAGTCACGTTGTCAAACCAACCTCGATGATGGATCGCCTTGTAAAATCCAAGCGGAATACAGACCAGATAGGATAGAACGAAGGAAGTGATCCCGAACGTGAGGGAGACCGGGAACTTGCTCACGATGACTTCGCCGACCGGTTTTTTGTAAACATAGGACTCGCCAAAATCGCCCCGCACCACCTTGCCCAGCCAAGTGGCATAGCGCACCGGAGCCGGTTTATCGAAGCCGAAATAAGCCCGAATGTTCTCCATTTCCTGCTCGGAAAGCCGGGCCACATCCCGGCTGCCTGCCCCTTGCTGGGCTGCTGCAGCGCGTACCTGCGAAATTAATTCCTCGACGGGCCCTCCCGGCACTAGCTGGATCAGGGTGAAAACTACTAGCGTGATACCGAGCAACGTCGGAATCATCAGCAGCAGTCGCCGCAGAATGTAAGCCGTCATTCGCCGCGGTATTCCACCTCACCCGGCGGTTTGGGCAGTTCGCCGCCTTGTTGAATCGCCTGGCGCAACGCCTGATCTCGCACCGGGTCCACCCACCAATAAACCAGGGCGCTGTCCTCGTTGTCGAATTTGCCAAGCACAGAACGTGGGGTGCCAAATTTGTTCCAATATAACAGCCGGGTGCTATCGGATTGCCAGAGGAGCACATACGGCATGATTTCCGTAAGCTGATTGTCGAGTTGGCGTAGGATTTCGTTGCGTTTCGCGAGTTCTGGCTCGGTTTTTTGCAAATCAATCAGACGATCGATCTCGGCATCCTGCACACCTGGGATATTATTCGAAGCCTGTTTCCCAGCCTCGGAAGAAAGCCACTGCGCCTCGGGATCCCGCAGTCTTCCGGCTCCCCAAGCCATCCAGATCATATCAAAATCGTGGTCCTCCACCCGTTTGACCCAGGAAGCATAAGAGAGCACTTCAATGGAGGCGTCGATCCCGACTTTTTTCAAATCTTCGAGGTAAATATTTAAATGTCGCAAATCCTCTCCGTGATGCAAGATGACCATGCGCAACGGTTGCCCCGCTTTTTCTAGCACCCCGCGGGCGTTCGGTTCATAGCCTGCCTCAGCGAGGAGTTCGCGGGCTTTCACGGGATCATAAGGCACGAGGGGGGCCTCGGGATTCTTGTTCTCGTCAAACAAGTCCGGGTAATAGGAATTCAGCAAAAAATAGAGGTTAAACATGAGCTTCTCATTCATCTGCTCCCGGTTGAGCAAGTAAGCGAGAGCCTCCCGCACCTTGGCATCCTGAAAGACCGGACGACGCAAATTCATCGCCAGCCCTTGGAAGCCTTTGGGTTCGCGGTTGCGGATTTCCTGGCGGACCACCCACCCCTTGCGGACTTGGGCGAAGTCAGTTTGCTGCGCCCAGATGAGAGCGGTGTAGATCGCATAGAGATCGAGGTCCCCTTTTTTCAATGCTTCCAAGGCTTTGTTACGATCTTCAATCGAACGAAACCGGATGTAATCGAAGTTATATTTATGCTGGTTGAATGCCCTCGCCCGTCCCCACCAATCCCCCCGTCGCTCCAAGAGGATCGACCGATTTGTGCGGACCTCGGCCAGCTTGTAAGGGCCGCTAACCACGGGGAATTCGAAGTTGATTTTGTTAAAGTCCTGCCCTTCCCACACATGCTTGGGAAAAGCGGTGAGACCGGCCGCCTCCCAGAAATTCCCCCAATGCGCCTGGTTGGCTGTGATTCGGACGGTCTTCGGATCCAAGACTTCGGGCCGATTCAACCGACTCATCCCTACCCGAAAGACCGGGGTTAAATGCGCCGGATTCATAATGACATCATAGAAAAACTGCACGTCGTCTGCTGTCACCGGCTGCCCATCGCTCCAGCGTGCGTCCGGATGAATTTTAAATGTGAAGGTCATGCCATCGGCCGAGGTTTCCCATGCCTCAGCCAGCCCTCCCTGGGGTCGGTCCTCGGTGGGGTGCAACCCGGCGAGGGATTCAAACATCAGTCCGACCACTTTGCCGGAAAAGGCATTGGGCGAGGTCCAATAATTTAAAGTCTTGGGATAGGGCCCCCCCCACATGTTGATTTCGCCGCCGCGCACCGCCTGGTCGTTCGCGATGGGATCGAGTTCGCCCTCGGCTTCAACCGTGACCGGGGCATCTTGAATGGGGGGCAGCTTGGCCGCTCCCTCCCCGGACTCTTCTCCGCTTGGGCGGCCACATCCGGCCAGCGCCATGGCGATCACGATTACGACTCCACGCATCCAACAGGCAACAGAGGCAGGCATCATGGCGATTCTCTTACGGTTGGCCTTCCGCGACCGCAACCGGAAACGCGCCCAATCAGCCTCCACGGCGGCTGAGCACGGCCGTTTCGTAAGCTTTCACTTCCGCCATCCAATCGAATTCGCCGGGGGCATCTTGGCGGCGGCAAAATTCGTCCCAGACCATCCCCCAAGGCAGGGCTTTGGCCGCTTCCATCAGGGCGAGGCGATGGCTGAAGTCGCCGGCTGCTTCGGCTTCCCGCATGAGGTCGGCCGGTTCAAGCAGGGCGATAAGGAGCGCTTTTTGAATGTTGCGCGTGCCAATGACCCAGGCCGCGATCCGGTTGATGCTCGCATCGAAGAAATCCAACCCAATCGCTGTCCGATCCAAAAATCCCCCCCGCACCAGCTCCTGGGCAATCGCCAGGGTCGGGTCGTCGAGCAGGACGACATGGTCGCTGTCCCATCGCACCCCCCGACTCACGTGAAGCAAGAGACGCGGAACGAATTGCAACACCGAGCTGATTTTGTCGGCCACCGATTCCGTCGGATGAAAGTGGCCAGCGTCCAGACAGAGGGCTTTCTGGCGGGTGATGGCGTAAGCGAGGTAGAACTCGTGGGAGCCGACCGTGTAAGATTCGGCACCGATACCAAAGAGTTTGGATTCCACCGCATCAATCTGAAGGGACTCCTCGATCGGCTCGGCGAAAAGCGCGTCGAGGGAAGCCGCGAGCCGTTCGCGCGGGGCTTTGCGATCAAAGGGCAAATCTTTCGAACCATCGGGAATCCAAACGTTGTTGACCACCGGCTTGCCGAGCTGCCGACCCGCCTCAGCGGCAATGCGCCGACAGGCTTTGCCATGTTCGATCCAGTATTCGCGCAACCCGGCGTCGGGATGGCTCAGGGTCAGGCCGTCCGCCGCTTTGGGATGGCCGAAGTAAGTCGGATTGAAATCCATGCCAATCCCGAGCGATTGACACCAATCGACCCAGCTCTGGAAATCCGCGATAGAGAGATCGGTGCGATCCACTTTGCGCCCCTGCAAATCGGCGTAAGAAGCGTGTAAATTAATCCGATGCTTGCCGGGCAACAAGGCGAGGACTTTTTCGAAATCGCTCCTCAATTGGTCAATTGTCACGGCTTTCCCCGGATAATTACCCGTGACCGCGATCCCTCCATCCAAGGCGCGGGGCCCTTCGAAGCCGCCGACATCATCACCCTGCCAGCAGTGAATGGAAATCGGCGTGCGGGCCAGCGTGGCGAGGGCGGCTTCGGTATCCACGCGGAGCGCGGCGAACTGTTCTTGGGCGGAGGAATAGGACATGGGGATAAAGGAGAGGGATTCGGTCCGGCAACCAAGACGAAAATTCGACGAAATTGCGACGAAATTTTCCCTGGGGAGAATGAATTTCGGCCAACACACCGATCAAAATTGGCAAATAAAGCCTGCGGCCTTGCCATCGGGGGGGGAAATGGGAGAGGGTGCCGTTGTTAAAAGAAAACCACAATGACTGACGAAACTAGCACTCCCGCTGAAGGCACCCCGGATCCCGCACTCGACAAACTGAGCAGCGGTCAAACTCACTTAAAACAAGCCGCCGACGACCTGCGGGCAGCGGCCGAAACGAAGGCGGCGCATTTGCGCTCGCTGGCGGGGAATAAGGCCACGGAATTCCGCGGCAAAGCCGAGACCGCTCTGGCCGACGCCAAAACACGAGCCCGCACGTTGCAGGATGAGACCGAGACGTTCGTCCGGGAAAACCCGGCGAAAGCGGTTCTCTACGCGTTGGGGATCGGGTTCGTGCTGGGATTGATCATCCGGCGCTGACTCCGTCCGGCTCGCGTTTTTCTCATCCATGGCAGACAACTCGTCGCCTCGAAGACCCGGCCTTGAGGATCGCGGGGCGCTGGAAGCATTTTTGGCGCTCACCGGTTCAGGACTGGCCTATTTGCAAGCCCGGCTGGAGTTGGTCGGGCTGGAAGGGCGAGACGCCGGGTTTCGGTTGCTGGTCTTCCTCTTGTGGCTCGGGCTAGCCATCGTGCTGGCCTTGGGGGGCTATGTGTTCGGGGTGGTTTTATTTTACATGCTGCTTCGGACCTGGCTCGGACTCAGCGATCTCTGGTTGAGCTTGATTTTCCTGCTTGCCCATGGAGCCGGAGCCGTGATTGCTCTTGTCCTTGCCAAACTCCGTTTGCGCGCCCCTTTCTTCCCTCACTCCGTCGCCCAACTCGCTCAAGACCGCGCATGGCTGAACCGCTCGCACCCGCCCGAAGACCCGAAGCCTTAATTGCTGCCATCGAGCAAAGTCGCCGTGCTATCTCCCGCGATGCCGGCACGCTTCGCCACCGCCTCAATCCGGGGCTCCGGCTGCGTGAGGCCGTCCAGCAACAGAGCGGCGCATGGATCGGCGGCGCCTTGGCAGCCGGGTTTGTGGCAGCGAAACTTTCCGGCCTTTTCTCCCGGCCCCGAACTTCTCCCCGTGCACCCTCTCCCCGTGCATCCAAACGCCCCTCCCCTTCTGAACCAGGAGCCCCCGTCCCACGCGGCATCGCTTTGGTATCAATGGGGTTTGCCCTTTTCCGCTTTCTTTACCCGTTCTTGAAGCCGTTGATCGTCAAACTCGTCTCAGAACGCCTGCAACGACTCAGCCGCGACCTTCAACGGGACGCTCCCTAGTCCACCTGGCCCGCCCCAGTCTCCCCCAGTCTCCACCAGCCTTCCCTTTCCCGTGAGTATCGAATCCCTCCCCGACTCGGTTTACGAGCACGTCGACCACTACCTTTCCATGGCCCAACAATCGGGAGCGTCCGATTTACACTTGGCCGTGAGCACTCAACCTTCTTGGCGACGATTCGGCGTTCTCGAACCCATTTGGCTGCAAGCCGAGCCGTTGACCCCGGAACAAACCGAACACCTTGCCCTGGGATTTCTGACCGAGGAACAAAAATTCCAGCTCTACGACCGGGGCGACGTCGATTTTGCTTACGCAAACGAAAACGGACGCTACCGAACCAGCGTGGTCCGTCATCGCCTCGGCATCGATCTGGTCTTTCGGATCATTAACACCGACGTCCGGACCATGGATCAACTTAACCTGCCCCCTTTTCTTAAGACTTTGACCGAGTATCACAACGGTCTCGTGCTCGTGACCGGCAGCGTTGGCTCGGGAAAATCGACCACCCTCGCCGCCCTGATCGACGAGGTGAACCGCGCCCGCCAAGATCATATCATCACCCTTGAAGACCCGATCGAATACGTCTTCGAACCCAAGGGCTGCCACATCACCCAACGCGAGGTCCATACCCATACCGACAGCTTCGCCGCCGCCCTTCGCGGAGCGCTTCGGGAAGATCCCGACGTGATTATGGTCGGGGAAATGCGGGATCTCGAAACCATCTCCCTCGCCATCACCGCTTCCGAAACCGGCCACCTCGTCCTCGGCACCCTCCATACCGGCAACGCAGCCCGGACCCTTGACCGGATCCTCGACGTTTTTCCAACTGATCAACGCGATCAAATCCGGGTCATGGTCAGTGAATCGCTTCGCGGCATCATCTCCCAACAATTGGTCCCCCGCGCCGACGGCAACGGACGCGTGCTCGCTTTGGAGGTGCTCACCAATAATCCCGCTGTCGCAAACGTCATTCGTGAAGGGAAAACTTTCATGCTCCCCGGCATCATTCAAACCGGCAAACGCCAGGGTATGCAGCTCATGGATGATTCCCTCCGCGATCTCTACACGGAAGGCTTGATCAGTGCGGACGAATTCTACGCGCGTGCCGAGGACAAAAAAACGGCCCGCACGTTCCTGGGCTCTTAAATGGACACCTCAATGGGCTCTTAATCTCCCTTCCCCCTCATGGCTTACATCGACCAATTTTTCAATGTCCTCGTGGAAGCCGGCGCTTCCGATCTCCACATCGGAGAAGGCCGTCCCCCGATGATTCGGCGGCATGGAGCCGTCCTCCCCATCCGGGAAGAAGCGATCACCTCCGAAGAAGCCGTCCACATGCTAAGCGAAATCTGTCAACCCGAGGCGTGGACCCGGTTTGAAGAGGCGGGCGACCTCGATTTTGCCTATCAAATGGACGCTGAATCGCGCTTCCGCTGCAATTTTCTTAAACAAATTAACGGTTACGGAGCCGTCTTCCGCCTCATCCCCACCCGAATCGCCACGCTGGAAGAACTGAAGGTCCCCGCTGTGATCAAAGAATTCGGCCATCTGCGAGGCGGCCTTGTGCTGGTGACCGGGCCAACCGGCTCGGGCAAATCGACCACGCTTGCGGCGCTGATGGATTACATCAATACAAACTTCGCACGTCATATCATCACCGTTGAAGAGCCGATCGAATTCGTCCATCGCAACAAACGCTCCATCTTGGTCCAACGCGAAGTCCACGATCACACCCCCAACTTTCCAACCGGCCTCAAGGCCGCTCTCCGCCAGGACGCCGACATCGTCCTCGTCGGGGAAATGCGCGATCTGGAAACCATCTCCCTCGCCCTCACCGCAGCAGAAACCGGTCTCCTGGTCTTTGGCACCCTCCACACGAACAATGCCCGGAAAACGGTTGACCGCTTGATCGACGCTTTTCCTGCCGATCAACAATCCCAGGTCCGTACCATGCTCTCCGCCTCCCTCCGCGGCGTCATCGCCCAGCTCCTCCTCAAACGCCAGGACGGCTCCGGACGGATCGCAGTCAACGAAATCATGGTCGCCAACTCCGCCGTCGCCGCAGTCATTCGCGAAGGAGCCACCCAGAAGCTGCAAGACGTCATCACCGGGGGCAAAGGGGAAGGGATGCAATTCATGGATGACGCCATTTGGCAGGTGCTCCAGCAGGGAATTGTCTCACCAAAAGAAGCTTACATGAAAGCGATCGACAAAAAGCGCTTTGCCGTTTTCCTCGATCCCGAAGACGCCGGCCTCGCACATTCGGCCGGCGCCGGCCCATCCTGATTTTACCTCGATTTTCTTTAAGGCTATTGCTATGCTATGGGGTCAGTCAAACATTCTTGACAAAAATGGCGAAGGAACGAACTTGAAGGACGGCTCGTCCTTTGCTCAGTGAATTCGAAGGAGCGTGTTATCATGTGATGGCGAGGGGGAATCGGCGAGAGCCGATTTTTTGAAGATGACCAGGATTGCGAGTCGATGTTGGAGGTTTTGGGAGAGGTTTGTGAGCGCACGGGTTGGCAGGTGCA
>CAZSPO010000135.1:0-9086 GCA_964608775.1 uncultured Chthoniobacterales bacterium
GTGGCTTGCGCCACCGGCTAAGATCCCGGGTGCCTCCGGCACGGGTTTTAGCGCATTGGCGGCGCACGTCCCGGGTGCCTCCGGCACGGGTTATTTTGCGGGTTCGCCAGCTCATGTTCCGGGTGTTTGGTGGCACGGGTTTCTGCCCCTAAGCCCGTTCATGGGCTTCGGGAGTCCGCCTGACGGAGCGCCTGTTATGGGCTCGGATTGTGAAGAGATGGTGGGTGAGGGCAGGTTCGGTTTCACCCATCTAACATTCCAGGCGTTTCTAGATATTTGGCGATCTGCTTGGAGACCGACACGGGCCTGACCCCGGCGCAATGCTGTTTGTATGAAACCGGGGGATTTAGTTAAACGTCAGGTTTGTGACTTTGGCTTTCGTCGCAGCGTTCAACACATCGATGACCCGTTGGTGGGGCGTATCCGGGTGGGGGCGAATGATCACGGGATCTTTACCGCCGAACTGTTCAACCAACACGGTGAGGTTAGCAGTGAGCTGCGGCAGATCTTGACTGGTCGGGTTATCCATCGGCTGGCCATTGGAAGCAACGGCTCCATCCGGTCCGATATCGATGGTGACGGGGGTGGTGGGCACATCGGTGCTGGCCGCAGCGCTGCGGCCCGAGGGCAGATTAATCGAGAGCTCAAGTTGCACGATTTGGGCCCCGGTCGATGCCATGAAAAAGAGCATCAACACGAAGACCACATCAACCATCGGCGCGATTTGAAAACCGACGTCGCCATCTTCTGAACCAACGCTTCCAGCCATAATGAGATTCTATGAGGGAATGAGAGAGAATGCTAGAGAATTATCCCAACGAAAAAGCAAACATCGTCGGTTACGAAAAACCGCCCGGCGAGGAGAGGCGACTAACCCGGCCCGGGCTCTTGCTCTTTATCGACGACAGAAAAAGTGACATTGCCGATGCCAACTTCGGCTACAGATTTCATGACGCTCCGCATATATTCGTAGCGAACGCGTTTGTCACCGCGGATCAATACGCGGACGCGTGGGTTGCGTTGCACCCATTCGGAAAGAAAAGGTTTGAGGGATTCGGGGGAGGGGAAGACCCGTTCATTCACCGTGATGCGTCCGACCCCAAACTCCCACGATACATTCAAGATGGCCTGCCCATCGGACACCTCGGCGGAGTCATCCCCATCCTTGGCCACCGGCAACTCGATATTCCCGACCTGTTGCAGCACTTCCGTTGAGCTGATCGACATGAAGAAAACGAGGAGCACCAGAAGCACATCGATCATGGGAGCAATCTGGAACTCCGGATCTTCTTCAGGCGAATTGCGGAGCTCCGCTTTTTTCGCTTTTTTCTTCTTTTCTTTCCGGGTCATCGAAGGGGGAGACGTTTCAAACGACGTTGGTCAGGCCCAATCCAGAGTGGCTCCACAATGCGGGCAAGGGTTTTCACCAGGGGTCACCGCCCCGCCGCAGACGGGGCAATTGGTGGTGAGAGCCATGGAGACCTTGCGGGAGGCTGTTCCGGTCATCGGCAAAGCCCCTTCACCCGCGCTAAAGTTTTCGCCAATTTTCACCCCTTGCAATTCTTCAAACGGCACATCTTCCACCAGCCGTGCCAACCGGTCTTCGGCATGCACGATAGCCACCTGTGAGGTATTGCGGAAAATATAGTAAAAGACGAAGGCCGGGATCGCGATGAAAAGACCGCTAGCGGTGGCGAGAAGGACTTCCCCGATGCTGGTCGAAAGGGCGCGAGGGTCGGAGATGCCGGTGGAACCAAGGGTACGGAACGCCCCCATCATCCCGATAACGGTGCCGAGCAACCCGATCATCGGGGAGACCACCCCGATCACGGAAAGATAACTGTTTCGACTGCGGAGAAGTTGCGCTTCGCGAAGGCCCTGTTCCCCCATGGCGTCATAGAAAGCATCCTTCCCGCGACCAAGTCGTTCGAGGCCGGCTCGCAGCACATTGGCGAGGTAGTTCTTGTTGGCATTACAAATTTCCCAAGCCTCTTGGTAATTCCCGGAATCAATGGTCGTTTGAAGTGATTCCAACAGGGGCGGCGGCGCGAGCTTGTCTTTGCGCAGCAACATGATGTTTTGAATGACAAAGGTCACCATGGTCACCGAGGTCGCCAGAATGGCGATCCAGATCGTGATGATCAAGGGACCGCCGTGCAAAATGATTTCAAGGACTGACTGGTCTCCCCCCGCATCGGGATCGTCCGCTGCGAGGATGGTCTGGGGGAAGAGAGCCATTGCGAAGAGGGCAAGGCAAAGGGCTAGGAAACGCTTTTTGTTCATGGCGGGTATCAAGGGTCGGGAGGGAAGTGAGAAACGAGTGAAGTTAAGAGGAAAGTGGTGATCTATGAGCGATTTCCGACATCAACGCAATGGCTTTCCACGCTGGAAATGCAATTTTCATGGCACGATCGCTCCGTGCGTTTCCCGCACCGCTTGAGCCCGGGCCTCGGCAATGGCCGATGTCGCCGGGTCACTGTCAAAGACAGCTTTCGCGAGGATATAATATTCCAAAGCCTCGGGAAATCGCCCCGCTTTCTCCTGCAAAATACCGTAGGCCAGAGCGGTTTGGCCGTATTGAACACCTTTGAGGGAATCCGGCGCGGGATCTTCCAGGGCGCTTTTGATCAGGGGCTCAAGCACTTTGCGAGCTTCCTCCAACTTGCCCTCCTCCAAATTCACCCGGGCCATTCCGATGGTGGCCGCTTGTTTATCGTCGTAAACCTTTTCCAGCATTTCGAAACCCGATTTCCCTGCGGCAACATCTCCGATGGCCAAGGCGGCTTCGGCTTTCAATTGTACGGCTTGTTTCGACCAGCCCACCGGGAGTCCGGCAAAGCGATCTGCCACGGGAGTCACCAAACTGAATGCGGTGGCGGCGTCGCCCTTTAAATAGGCTTCCTGCGCTTGGGCGACGGCGGGGGGAGCGGGCATTTCCACCCGGGCAATGTTGCGGAGCGGCACGCCGATCGAGCCGGCGGCGACCTTGATGCTGACGGTGCCGTTGTTGACACCTTCGATCTGGCCGACGTTCTCCGCACCGCTTTTCTGAATGATGCGATGATTTTGTGCGGAGAGCGGGGAAGCTGTGGTGAGAAACGCCAGGGCACCGCCGACCAGGACCAGGGCATGAGAGGGGAAACGCCGACTTGAATTCATGGTTTGGCAAACTTATGAATGGCTCCCCCGCGAATCAACCGGCATTTCACGACTCTCCCCTTCCATGCTCACTTTTATCCGAAAAAATCAGAAGACCTTGGTGCTCGTCGTCTCGATCTTCGTGATCATCGCCTTCATTTGGCTCTACAACTCGGTCAATTTCGAGCGGCTCGGCGAATCGACGGTGGGCCGGATGTATGGGCGGGTCTTGACCACCACCGATTTTCAGCAGGAAACCCGCATGTTTAACCTGGCCATCGACATGGGCCCCTTGCCGGTGGTGCAAGCGCTCACGACCGGTGCGGTGACGATGAATGACGCCACCGACCGCTACATCATCGCCGTGCTGGTTCTCCGGCACGAGGCGGCCCAGCTCGGTGTGGTCCCCTCGCGGGAGGAAGTTCGGGCGGCCCTCACTAGCCTGCCGGTCTTTCAGACGGGGGGCCAATTTGACCCGGTGAAGTTTACCCAGTTCAGCCAAAATTTCCTTCTGCCGCGCGGGTTCACCGAGCAACAGCTCGAAGAGGTCATGCGTGATAATATTCGCTATGAACGGCTGCGTCGGCTCGCGGGGAGTCCGGGGGCGGCGACCCCGGCATTGCTGGCGGAAGCGTTTGGATTTCGCAACGGAAAGGTGGAGCCCTCGGTGATCCGGTTCGATCTTGCCCCCCTATTGGCAGCGGCGGAGGCGAGCGATGAGGAAATCCAGGCCTTTTACGAGGCCAACATCGACCATTTGCAAACAGAGGAAACCCGCCGGGTGCAACATGCCATGTTCGGCCCCAGCGAGGAGGAAAAGGCGTTGGAGGGTCGAGAACGGGTGGCCGCCTTGCAACAATGGGCGGATGCGGCAGGAAAATTTGCCGCAGGGGTGCTCTCTCCCGAAGCGGAATTTGCTGCCCTCGCAGCCGAAGCCGGGGCGACCGTCGGAGAGACCGCCCTTTTCCCAGTCACCGAACCTCCCGTTCCTTTCAATGAGACGCCGCTTTTTGGTCGGACCGCCTTCTCGCTCACCGAATCCGACCCGACCAGCGACGCTTTTCCGGTCGGGGAAACCTTCGTAGTCCTCAAACTCCTTGAGACCCAACCCGCCCGGCCCCTTACGCTGGAGGAGGCTCGCCCCCGCATTGTCGAGGCGATCACCCGCGAGAAAGCCGCCAATCAACTAGCGGAACAGGCGGCGGCGGCCCGGCAAAAACTGACTGAATCGCTCGCGAATGGCATGGATTGGGAGGGGGCGGTGGCGGCGGCGGAGCTGACGGCCACGAACGTGCCAGCTTTTTCTCGCATGGAACCGTTCCTTGATGCACCGGACTCCTCGGCGATTATGACGACTGCCTTACCTTTGGAGGCCGGGGCCATCAGCGAATTCGTTCCCACCGAGGCTGGCGGCCTTTTGGTGTTTGTGAAAGCCCGGCATCCGATCGATCCGGCCGCGCTTGATGCGGACCGCCCGTTTTTGGTTCAAACCCTCACCGACGCTAATGAGAGCGCTCTCTTCCGCGAATGGCTCCGTCTGGCCCGGCAGGCTTCGGGGTTTACCCGGAACAATTTGCGTTAGCACCCCGGCTGGTCTGCGATGGAACTGACACCTGAAATCGACGGTTGGTTTGACGACGGCAACCTGCATCTGGCTCTGGGTGAGCTCGAGGAGGCGGTGGCTTGTTATCGGCGTTGTGTCGAGGCTAAGCCCGATTTTTTCGATGGGTGGCACGCGTTGGGGATGGGGTTGATGAAATTAGAGCGTTACCCGGAAGCCATCCAAGCCGGCCTTAAAACTGTCGAGCTCCGGCCCAACGACCAACTCGCTTGGTCCAGCCTTTCCATGATGTATGTGCGCAACCACCAAATCCCGGAAGCCGAAGCGGCCGGCACCAAAGCGCGTATCCTATCCTGGGGCGGCAAAGTGGCCCCCGAACCGTGACCTGGTCGCAGGCCGCTCTTGTGCGGCCGTTTCCTTCCACCCCTCCCGACGCAGGCTAGCCGCCTGTCGAAATTCGAGCGTGCGAGCGAAGGAATCACGGTTTGAGCCAGGATTCCGACGCATTTGAGGAGGCGATGCGAACAGAACGGAAGAAAAAGCGCTGGAATGCTGGCCCATTCCCCGGTTTCCCCAGCCGTGCGGGCGAAGTCCGACAGGCCTCTAGACAGGGGCGATGTTCGGGTGGAAATTGGAAATAAATCTATGGTCCGTCTCCTTGCCCTCTTTTGTAGCGGCTTCCTTGTCGCCGCCCCTCCCCCTCCCGCTTCCGCCAGTCCCGAGGCAGTCGAAATCACCCGTGTCTTGGTTCTCGACCAAAATCGGGCGGTCCAACTGGCCGTCGCCAAGAACCTCGCCATCCAGGCCGGGATGATTCCCCCTGCCATTGCGGAGGAAAATATTCGGGTCGAACAAGGCGCTTTCGATCCTGTGCTCGAGGCGGGATACGAAATTCGCGAACTGGATAACGCGGTCAGCAGCGATCCCCTGACGCCGGCCAATCCATCCAAAGTGAAAATCGACGGGGTCGATGGCGGTCTAACCGGGCGACTCCCCTGGGGCGGTCGCTATGATCTCGGGCTTAGCATTCAAAATCGTCGGAGCACGGTGGATAATTTCAGGGATGAATACAGCGCCTCCGTCGGGCTCGGCCTCACCCTTCCCATTTTGCAAGGGTTCGGGACCGATGTAAATTTGGCCCCTATCCGCATTGCGCAAAACAACGCCGTCCGCTCCGAGTGGGCGTTCCGCCAACTCCTGATCGACACGGTCACGGACACGGTGGTCACTTACAACAATCTCTACTTCGCCCAGGAAGCATTAAAGGTCGCCCTCCGCTCGCAGGCCCTCGCGCAACAGCTGCTCGAAGATAATATCCGCCGCGCCGAAATTGGGGTGATGTCGCCGCTCGACATTACCACGGCCCGGGCCGAAGCCGCTTCCCGCGAAGAAGAAGTCCTCGTCGCCCGCCGTGCCGTGCGCAACAACGAAAATTTACTCAAACAACTTGTCACCGGCGAGGTTGAACAAATTCTCGGCCTAGCCGTGCAAATCGAAGCCCCTGCCCTCGGGGTCCCCGCCGTCGATTCTGTCCTGGCCGCCTTCCGCGAAGCGGTGGTTTGGCGACCCGATTACCGACAAATCCTCCTCGAACTCGAACGAAACCGCATTCAATTGGTGGTCGACCGCAACGCCGCATTTCCCGCCCTGGATCTGGTCGCCAGCTATGGGCTGAACGGACTCGACCGCACCTTGGATGACACCATTCGCCAAGTGGCCGAAGCCAAATTCCCGTCCTGGACGGTCGGGGTGAATTTCGCCATGCCGCTCCCCAATCGGACGGCGGATTCTCGCAAGAAAATTAGCGAATTGACCGTGGAAGAAGCGCTCCTCGAAATCAAACGGCTGGAGCAAGCCATGCTCGTGCAAATTGACAACGCCCTCGGGGAAGTCGAAACCGCTCGCGAACGCATTGAGGCGAATCGGATCGCCACCCTTCTCGCAGCGGAAAGCCTCTCAGCCGAGGAAGAGAAACTCCGCGCGGGAGCCAGCACGACCTTTGTGGTGCTCGAACTCCAGCGCAACCTTGCCCAGGCCCAAGCGAGCCAGCTCCGCGCCCTGCTCGATTACAACAATGCTGTTGCTGGCTTTCATCGCGACACGGGCCTCACCCTCGATGTGAATCGAGTCGAGCTCGGCCCAGACCCCGCCGCGCCCCGTCCCCAAATCATCCGCCGCCCCTCGGCTCCCTGATTGGAAGCGGCGCGAGCGCTGCATATCCGGTTTGGTGGCAGGGGCGAAGAGTCGCATCTCTGTTCCCACCCCAACTTCTTTTTGGGAATGGCTGAAAAAAAAGCTTGCCCTATTGAGCTGAAATATCGTCATATCGCAACTGGCGCTCAATCTTGTTGAGCGTCAATTCAAACCAACACACACGCACTCATCATACCTATGCTGCAAAAACTGCACACTCGCCGCGGGGGTTTTACCCTCGTGGAAATCATGATTGTCGTGGCGATCATTGCCTTGCTCGCTGCGATTGCCGTTCCCGGCTTCCTCCGCGCTCGTAAGCGCGCTCAAGCCACTAAAGTGCTGAACGAACTCCGGATTATTGACGGAGCCCTCGATCAGTATGCCCTCGAAAGCAACCGGACCGCTGGTTCGACGATTGAGACCTCCTCCTTGAAATCCTTTTTCAAGCAAGGTTCCAATCTGTATGTCAACGGTTCAGACATCTTCGGGGTCTCCTACGGCACTCAGACTGTGGATACGCTTCCGACGGTGCCTACGGCCACGTTCAACCAGTTCACAGACGTCTTGGAAGCGACCTTCTGGACTCCCTACTCAACGCCTTAAGTTCAGCTTAAAGACCCGCTTCTTTGCGGGGCCTTTTCTGCTTAAATTGGCTTAAATTGAAATGGCCCCTTCGCATGTCGATCGTGCGAAGGGGTTTTTTCTTAAAGTCCTCCCATGAATGCCTCACGCAATCGTTTTGTTGGAGGTTTCACGTTGGTCGAAATCATGATCGTAGTGGCCATCATCGCCCTGTTGTCCGCCATTGCGTTGCCCGGTTTTTTACGGGCTCGCAAACGGTCCCAAGCCGTCACCATCCTGACCGATCTCCGCCTGATTCAGAGCGCAGTTGATCAGTATGCCCTGGAAACAACCAGGACGGCTGGGTTTGAGGTCACTTACGACATGTGGAAAGATTATATGAAAGTTGGCTCTCGCCTCTATAATACGGGGGCTGACCCTTTCTCGCAACCTTACGGCTCGGTGCTGGTCGATGACCAACCCACCGTGCCAGCTAACACGTGGGACCGATTGTCAGATGTGCTCGAACCAGATTTCTGGTCTCCCTTTCCCAAGGGATCCTGAGTCTCCTTTTTGCCTATCTGAGTGTTGACAGATTTGTTTTCGGCCTCGTCCCGTTTTCGGCCTCGTCCAAGAGGCCGACGCACTTATATTCCTCAATTCTGGGGCGGATCCGGACCGGGTCCGCCCCTTTTTTTGGAATGCTCAATCGTCGTATTCCCCAATCTCCCGCACCCAAATATTGCGGAAGCGAACCAGATCGTTGTGATCCTGTAAAATAATCGGTCCCGTGGGCGCGTGCGGAGTGAGGGTGGTCAACCGTTTGTGCTGGGTCGGGCCAAGGAGGGGCTTTGCGTGGTGAACCACGATGCGGTTCAACATCACGGTGACAAATGGGGCGCGAACGACTCGGTCCCCCTCGAATAGCGGGGGTTCCCATAGAATATCGTATTCATTCCACTCACCAGGCGGGCGGATGGCATTAGCCAAGGGCGGATATTGCCCGTAAATCCCCCCCACCGTGCCATCGGCATAAGTCGGGTTTTGGTAACAATCGAGCACCTGAACCTCATAAAGGCCCATCAGAAAAATACCGCTGTTCCCCCGGCCTTGCCCTTCCTTGAGCACCGCCACCGGGGAAGCAAATTCCACATGCAACTGGATACGGCCGAACGGCTGTTTTGTCCGGATGTTCCCCGTCCCCGGCACCACCTCACAATAGTCTTGCTCAATCTTCCAGAGAGCCGGGCCGCCTTTCACCGACTCCCATTCGTCCAGGTGCGATCCATCGAAGAGAAGGCGGGCATCTGAGGGCGGCTGCGTGCCTGCGCCCGGAGTGACGACGGGGGGTTGTGGTCGGGCTCCGTCATGCACATGGTAACCGGAGTCAGGCAGAACAGGGGTGTCGGAGTAACCCAGGCCGGTATTCTCGGGCTGGCGCAGCGGTTGGGAGGGATCGATCATGGAGTGAAGAGGCGGAACGTTCCCGCACGAACCGGCGAGAAAGCGGTTTCATGCCTGAGGGCAACGGTTTGGTCCATCAAATTTACCCTCCTGTGTCATAAAAAGGCGCATCACCGAAAGTTGCGAAAAGTGTGGAGAGAGGGGAAGCCGATGGAGCCTCCGGCTCCCC
>CAZSPO010000136.1:0-9061 GCA_964608775.1 uncultured Chthoniobacterales bacterium
TCCAGGCCCAGCAGACCCGGAGCGAGGTGCTGCCATCTCAACCGCTCCCGCTCCATCCAATGCCGCAACACCCGCTGCATCCGCCCGCGTTGCGCTTCCAAATCAGCGCGCAAGGTCTCCCGGTCCGGCACCACCAATTCAGCCGCCGCCGACGGGGTGGGAGCCCGCAAATCCGCCACAAAATCGCTGATGGTGAAATCAATTTCGTGCCCCACCGCCGAAACCACCGGGGTGCGACATGCCGCGATCACTCGCGCCAACGATTCTTCATTAAACGGCCAAAGATCCTCGAGACTGCCGCCGCCGCGTCCAATGATGATGACATCGACCTGGGGCAACCCGTGCGCCTCCGCTTCATCGAGCATCCGTAAGCCCGCCGCGATCTCTTCCTCCGCCCCGGCTCCCTGCACCCGCGCGGGTGCCAGCAGGATCGGCAACCAGGGTGCCCGTCGGGCCAGCACGTTCAGCATGTCGCGAATCGCCGCCCCCGTGGGAGAAGTCACCATTCCCAGCCGGACGGGAAAACGGGGCAGCGGCTTTTTCTTGGCGGGATCAAACCAACCCTCAGCGGCCAGCCGTTGTTTCAACGCCTCGAACTTCGCGTGTAACGCACCCGCCCCCTGCCCCTGCACTTGGCGGACGATCATCTGAAACTGACCCCGCGCCTCATAGAGACTGAGCTCCCCACACACCATCACCTGCTGCCCGTCAGCCAGCGGCACTGGCAGTTTCGCTGCATGAGCCCGAAACAAGACGCAGGAGAGCTGGGCGTCAGGGTCCTTGAGGGTAAAATAACAGTGGCCCGAACTTTGACGCCGCAAATTGCTGATCTCCCCCTCCACCCAAACCTCGCCGAATTCCCCTTCCAGCAAGCGGCGCACCGCCCGGTTCAATTCCCCCACCCGGAAAACCGCCGGGGCTTCCTCGACAGCCCCCATTTCAGCCCTCGACTGGTCGGACCAATCGGACCGCCCGCTTTTTATCCAGTTTCAATACATCGCCGTTCTCAAATCCCGGCGTCGCTTTGGGGTCCGTGATTTTTTCCCCACGCCATTGGACGCTCCCTTGCTCAATTAATCGTCGGACATCCCCTCGGGACTTGTTCAATTGGTAAACATGGGTGAAAGCGGCGGCGGCCACGGAGAGGATGTCCTGATCAATGCCCACTAGCGAAAACTCGGGCCACTCAGCTGCGTCGATATCCCGCTGGCTAAAACGGAGGTTGAATTCTTCCAAGGCCCGGTCCGCCGCAGCTTGACTGTGGTATTTGGCCACGATCCGCTGGGCGAGCGCCTTTTTAGCCTCCATCGGATGCACCGCCGCCCCAGGAGCCGCTTCAAGCAGCAACAGCTGGTAATACTTCGGCATCACCGCATCAGGAATGCTCATCAGCTTTCCAAACATCTGATCGGCGCTTTCATTCAAAGCCACATAGTTCCCGAGGCTCTTGCTCATCTTCTGAATCCCATCGATCCCCTCCAGAATCGGCAACATCACGGCAACCTGCGGCGGCATCCCCTCGGTCTTTTGCAAATCGCGCCCCACCAAAATATTGAAAAGCTGGTCGGTCCCTCCCAGCTCAACATCTGCCCGCATTTTCACCGAATCCCACCCTTGCATGATCGGATATTGAATCTCGTGGGCGTGCACCGGCTGACCCGCTTCCATCCGTTCACGGAAATCCTCCCGCTGCAACATCTGCTGGAGGGTGACCCGACTGTTTAAGCGGATGATTTCTTCAAAATGCATGAGCTCAAACCATTCCCCGTTGAACACCGTTTTCGTCCGGCTTTTGTCCAAAATCTGAAAGGCTTGTTCCTGATACGTCTTGGCGTGCTGCATCACCTGATCGTGGGTGAGCTGTGGGCGGGTGGCCGACCGTCCGCTCGGATCCCCAATCATCGCGGTGAAATCACCAATAATTAAAAAAGCTTCGTGGCCGAGATCCTGAAACTGCCGCAGCTTGGTTAAGCCAACGGTGTGCCCCAAATGGATGTCAGGCGCGGTCGGGTCCACCCCATACTTCACCCGCAACGGTCGCCCCAATTCTAATTTCTTGCGCAATTCACTTTCGCTGACGACTTGCGCCGTGCCGGCCAGCAGGAGGTGGAGGGTTTCGTCGATGGATAAACTCATGGCGGTCAGCCCCGGGATCAGCGGGTGGAACGCTCTTTGTTCAATAACTCGCGCACGTCGTCAATGGTGAGCGGCCCTTGGGTCGGATATTGCGCGTTCAGCTCGTCCTGGCGCTTCCCTGAGACCACCGCTTCCCGAGGCTGAATGCTGCGGGTATCAAACGCTCGGTCGGCATCCCGCGCCGCACCGGTTTCATACACCCCGCTCACCGGCGATTCTTCTAGATTGGGGATTTCTCCCCGGGTTCTCAGGTCAGCCTCCTTCTGCTCGACTGCGGAGGTGGCAAAGACCGCTTCTTGCAGATGGGAAGCGTTCCCCGCCGTGAAAGCCTGCTCTTGGAAACGAGAAGCCTCTCCCGTGTAAAAGGCTCGCGAACCGTGCGGGCTTTGGCTGCCCGAAATCTGATTGCCCAGATTGCTGTGGCTGAACTGGCGATCGCCCAAATCATAAACCCGCGTGGGGTCCGGCTGATTGATCCGATCTGCAAAACTGCGCTCGGCATTTTGCGGCAGCATCCCCTCCACCGGCCCCTCCGGTTGCTTCGACGCACACCCCCCCGCACAAGCCACCGCCATCAGGCACCCAAACAAGCGGAGAAAATGCAAACCAACCATCTCTCTCAGATGGCCCAATTCACAATAAAGTGCAACGCGCATTCAGCAACCCACTCCCCCACCCCTTCAACCTCTTTCGTCCCTTCTAGTCCCTCCCCCTCTATGCTTTATTTCCCCCCATGGACTGGCTTTGGTGGACACTCACGATCAGCTTGATGGCAACCGGCCTAGTCGGCACCTTCCTCCCGATGCTGCCCGGCTCCGCCCTCATTCTAGCGGGGGCGGCCGTGCATTACCTCTTTCTCGGCCCGGACAACACGATCACTTTGGTCACCTTACTCGGGCTTCTCGCCCTGACAATTCTCTCCCTGATCCTGGACCAAGTGGCCGGTGTTGTTGGGGCAAAACTGTTCGGAGCCACACGACTCGGATTCTGGGGCGGGGTGATCGGCGGGCTCGCGGGCTTCATTGCGGGGTTTGCCGGCTGGTTTTTCGTCATCGGCCCGATCATCGGTGGGTTGCTGGGAACGGTCGTCGGTGTGTTCAGCGGTGAACGCCTCGCCGGTCGCCCGGTGCGCGAGGCGTGGCGGGCGACCTGGGGGACCCTCGTCGGAGCCGCCACCGGGTTCGTCGGCAAAGGCCTCATCAGCCTGGCCATGATTCTCTGGTTCATTCTCGACCTGCTGTGGGGGTGAAGGTTCCTGGCCGGGAATGAATCAGCAGTCAACGCCGCCGTTGAACGCCACTCAATCTCCCTGGTGAGATGAGCCGGTCAACCCGGCTTCCACGGCCTCAGGATCAACCGACGGCACCCCGCGATAGATTTCCGCCAAAGACAAGGGGGGGTCCACGAAGGTAGGCTCCACCGCCGCATCCCACCCGATCAGATCCCGCACGAACCAGCGCCCATCGGCATCACGCCGATACTGCTCCACCGCCGCCCGGTCTGAGGCCACGAGCCAGAGTTCCCGCAACGATTCGCGCCGACGATAATGGGCGCTCTTCGCCCCCCGATCCCACGATTCCGTGGCGTCGCTCAAAACCTCGATGATACACGTGGGATTCAAGAGGGTTTCCGGTTGCACACCGGGCACGAACAAGGGGGGGCCACAAAGAATCGTGAGATCGGGATAGGCGTAAAGCCCGGTCTCTTCGATCAAAACCCGTTGATCCGAACCCAACGGCGCACAAGGACCGCCCCGCATTTGCAGCCCAAGTCCCACCACCAAATTGCTCACAATCTTGTTGTGCCGATAACGGGCACCCGCCATGGCGATGACCTCCCCGTTCACAAACTCCCGTTTCACCTCGGACGCGGGCTCGGTTGCGAGGTATTCCTCCAGACTCATGGCGAGATTAGACCGGACAGCAAACATGCGATTTAATTGCCATGGTTTAAAACAGCTCACAAGCGCTGGGAAATTAATTTTGATGGCGTAGAGCATCGATTCGCCCTTGACCCCGCTGGAATCCGCCTAAAATGGCCTTCTGCCACTTTCTCCATCTTTATGAACACCACCACTCCCGAAACCTTCGAATTTCAAGCCGAAATCAAGCAGCTGCTCGATATCGTCGTCCACTCGCTTTACACCGAGAAGGAAATCTTTGTTCGCGAACTCGTTTCCAATGCCTCCGATGCCTTGGAAAAACTCCGGCATCTGCAGCTCACAGAATCGGCTGTGTTCGATGATAAATTGCCGTTGGAAATCAACATCACCACCGATGACACGGCCGGGACCATCACGATCCAAGATTATGGCATCGGCATGACCCGGGAAGAGTTGATCGAAAATCTCGGAACGATCGCGCATTCCGGGTCCAAGGCCTTCCTCCAAGCCCTCAGCCAAGGGGGGGAAAAGAATTCAAACCTGATCGGCCAATTCGGCGTCGGCTTTTACTCCGCCTTCATGGTGGCCGAAAATGTCACGGTTTACAGCCATTCCTGGAAGCCGGATACCGCCGGGCACCTCTGGTCGAGCGACGGCTCCGGACGTTATCAAATCGAAGAAGTGGAGGGTCAACGACGCGGCACCAAGGTCGTGATTCAACTCAAGGAAGACTGCAAAACCTACGCCTCCGCCACCCGCATCCAGCAAGTGCTCCGTCAATACAGCGCGTTTGTCACGTTCCCCATTCAACTCAACGGCGACCGAATCAACACGGTGCAAGCCCTCTGGCTCCGGTCGAAAAATGAAATCACGAATGAGGAATATACAGAGTTCTATAAGTTCCAAGCCCACGCCTTCGACGAGCCAAGGTTCCGCCTCCATTTCAGTGCCGACGCCCCGCTCCAAATCAACGCCCTCCTCTTCGTGCCGCAAAATAATCCGGAAAAATTTGGCTTCGACCGGACGGAAGCAGCCGTCGCTCTCTATTGTCGCAAAGTCCTGATCGACGCCGCGCCTAAAGGATTGCTCCCGGAATGGCTCCGTTTCCTCAAGGGAGTGGTCGATTCCGAAGATCTCCCCCTCAATATCTCCCGCGAAACGATGCAGGACAAAGCCCTCATCGAGAAACTGAGCAAGGTCATTACCAAACGGTTCCTCCGCATGCTAGAAGAGGAATCTAGCAGTCGGGCCGATGATTACCTCGCCTTTTACAAAGAATTCGGAGTGTTCCTGAAAGAAGGGGCGGCCATGGATTTCACTCATCGCGAAGGGTTGATGAAGCTCCTTCGCTTCGAATCTTCTTTCACCGACCCCGGCAAGCTCACTTCTTTGGCCGATTACCTAAGCCGGATGCCCGAAGGACAAAAAGCTGTCTACTACCTCACCGGTTCTAACCGGTCGGCCATTGAAAACGGCCCCTACCTGGAAGGACTCAAGGCGCGGCACTTCGAGGTCCTCTATGGCTTCGATCCCGTCGATGAGTATGTGATGAATAACGTTCGCGAATTTCAGGGGAAAACCCTCACGAACGGAGCCCGCAGCGATCTTGACCTTCCCGAGCTGGCCGGCCAAGAAGGCGAGGCGCTCACCGGGGAAACACTCGCCGCTTTTAGCACCTGGCTGAAGGAAACCCTGGGCGAACAGGTCACCCGCATCGACTCGGGCAAACGCCTGGTCGATTCTCCCGTGGCCGCCCACGAAGAGGATCCTCATATGACCGCTCAAATGCGCCGCATGATGCGGGCAATGCATCCCGACCAAACTCCCGAACCGGTGCGGGTTCAAATTGAAATCAACCCGCGACACGCAGTGATCCTTCGGCTCAACGAACTGCGCGAGGCCGATGCGGAAAAGGCAACGCTGGTGGCCGAACAACTGCTCGACAACGCGCTCATCAGCGCCGGTCTTCTTGAAGATCCAACGGCCATGGTCAGTCGCCTCAACAAACTCCTCGCGGCTGTCTAGTCCCCGCCCCTCCTTCACTCCCTCTCACCAGGGGCATCGGCGCTCCGGCAGCGGGTCTTCGTCTTCCATCATCCGAAAAAGAAGATCCCGCCGGAGCCCCATTTCCACTCCCGCCAATTCCGGGTCACCCATCCGGTTCTGCAACTCGTTCGGATCGGTCTCCAAATCGTAAAGTTCATAATACGCTTCGCCCGCAAACACATTGAGCTTCCAGCGGTCTGTCCGCAACGATTTGATCCGGATCCCGCGATCATGCGCATCATAACTCGTAAGCGCACTCTGCCGGATCGCGGCATCAGGATCGGCTAAAAGCGGACGAACCGAGCGCCCCTGCACCCCATACGGCACGGGAAGCCCTGCCGACTCCAGCAAGGTCGGCAAAATATCCACATTTTCCATCAACGCCTGCCGCCGTTCCCCGACCGGAACACCCGGTCCCCGCAGAATCATTGGCACCCGGGTAAGCGCATCATAGAGCCATGGCCCTTTCATGATCAGTCCGTGGTCGCCCAGAAATTCTCCATGGTCCGATGTAAAGAGAATCACGGTTTCTTCTAACATCCCCTTCGCTTCCAACTCAGCCAAGATCCGCCCGATTCCTTCATCGAGAAAAGTCACCATCGCGTAGGTATTTCGAATGATGTTCTCCATTTTTTCCGGACTGTAGTCATGCAACCATGCTCCGCCCGGCCAATAGCCGCGTTCGCCTTGATAAGTTAGATGCTCAGGTCGCCCCGCATGTTCTCCCGCTCGCAGAACCGGCGCTGGCAGGGTCATCCCGGCATACCGGTCCACATACCGACGCGGGGCATCAAAGGGATGGTGTGGATCCACAAAACTCGTCCACATAAAAAGCGGCCGCTCGGGATCATGATCCCGGATGGTTTCCACGCTCTTTTCCGCAATCCAATGCGTTTGATGCAACTCCGGCGGCAAATCACAACCTTCGGCGATGCTGACGTCCGTTTCCTTCTGACGCGCCGCCCATTCCGGAGCAGTTGCGCGTAGCCAATCCATGTATTCGCCTACCCGGATATCCTCGGTGATATGGGTCTCATCAAACCCAAAGTAAGTGCCATCCGAAGCCCGCCCCCGAAACGCCACGGCAGGGTCCGCCGCCCCGGGATATTGTCCGTCTGGACGATGCTCAGCGCTCTCAGGACGCAAATGCATCTTCCCATTCGCCACACACCGGTATCCCAACGGCTTGAGATGGTCGCAAAGTGTGACCTCCTCCTCGTTCATGGAAACCCCAATGTTCCAAGCCCCCGTGCAATGCGGATAGCGACCGGTAAAAATCGCTGCACGCGACGGGGTGCACACGGGGTTTACACAAAACGCCTGTTCAAAGAGCGTCCCTTCCGCCGCCAACCGGTCCAAGTTAGGCGTTAACACCGGCTGCCCCGCGCAGCCCATCGAATCGGCCCGCATTTGGTCGGCAGTAATCAGCAAAATATGGGGAGGTTTATTCATAAGCATCCCAGTGTAATCCCCCCTCATTCACCCGTCAACGCCGCACGATCTTCCTCCAACCACTCGGCAAATTTTTCGTCGTCCGGCACGAGGAATCCCCAGTTGTTCCGTTCTTTCAAGAGCGGATCCTGCCCGAGTAGACGGAGCGCCCGGCGATCATTCCGTTTGTTAGCGACCTTCACCAAAGCGGCCACGCCTGGGCCGTTCAGGTTGTCAGTCGGTTTCATCCAGGTTTGATTCAAGTAAATGCTGAAAAAATGGCGGGGATGTCCGGAGGTGTTCAGCGTGCCGCTGTGAATGAGTCCGTTGTGTGTGAGAATCACATCCCCCCGCTTTGCAAAGACAAGCACTTCACCCGGCTGAGGATTATTGCGTGCTTCCTTGGGAATCGTGATGGGGACCAAATGGCTGCCCGGAATGACTCGCAGAGGACCATAATGCTCATCCATATCCTGCCCGTAACAAATAGCATTGATCGCATTCGGCCGTTCATACACACCCCGGGGAAGATGCGCCCACCTGTCGCGATGCCAGTTGTTAATTTTCATAAAATCCTTTTCCGGTCGGGTGGGAAATGCTGACAAAGTCAAGTTGTCGAGTTGGACATAAGGCCCCATGACCCGCTCCGCAAAGTCGAGCAGATCAGGGCGATGAATCATCCGCCACATCAACTCAGGAGCCCGCTCCAGCATGTTGCCAAACCACCATGTCTCCCGATCCTCTAGACCAGCCAGGGCGGCGCGACGTTGTTGGAAATGGAATTCTTCGCGTAGAGCATCCATGGTCGCGCTATCATAGAAGCCCTCAAAGAGGGTATATCCATCGCGTTGATACTGTTCATAACGTTCTTCCAAAGTCAGAGAAGCGGGGAGGATTTGCATCCGTTCTATTTGCCTACCTTTCCCTATTTTTACCATGGATTTCATGCGAATAAAGCTGGACGATTTGATTTGCCTACCGGCTGCGTGTGCGTCGGGAAAAATGGTGCGCCCTCTGCTGAAACTATCAACATCAGACAATGGGGCAGCGCGTGAAATTGGGGCCATTCTAGTCTGATACCTTTTTCAAATGAGGTGATTTTATCCGGAGGTCGAAAAATTTTCTAAGTCCAGGCTTGGTGCGGGGTCTTCTCATTGAAAACCACCTCCATGCTTCGTCCCTCTCTTCTCCTCGCCTTGTGGCTCCCATTGGGGGCGCTTGCCCAGCCGCTGCTGCCTCCCGACGGAGTGATCATTATTGATCCCTCAAAGATCCCTTCCCATCCGGAACCGGTCTACCAACTCGCGACCGAAACCCGGGTCACTCCCGGCGATGGAGCCGTTGAGACTCGGACCACGGGCGTTCTGACTATTCTCCGCGGGCATCCCGCGCGGGTGACGATTGGGTTGACCGGCGATCAACCCCTGAGCGTCGTGCGCGGAAAAGGAATCGCCGCCTGGGCGGACGCACGGGATGCCGCAGGCAACCGGACATTGGAACTGACGCTAGCGAAAGGGGAAGATGAGCTGCGGACGATCCGATTTGAAGCCGAGGCGAGGGGAGCCA
>CAZSPO010000137.1:0-6839 GCA_964608775.1 uncultured Chthoniobacterales bacterium
ACAGAGGCCGTGCAGGATTCGGCAGTGGGGCTCCGATCGATGACCCCTCCGCCCAAGCCGGTGTTGGAGGAAAAGCTTTGGCTCCCCTTGTTATGGTCGGCCCCGCTGGCTCCGTTTTGGCGCGAACATCTGGGGGCTCGATATTTCCGCGATTTGAAACGGGTAGTTCCGCAAGGGTGGGTGTTGGATCCGGCTCCCCTGCCCCACTTTGCGGTGATCCCCGGGCTCGAAATACCGCACTGGGACTCGTTGAAGACCCTCAGCCAAAAAGATCGGGATCTGGTGTTGAAAATCAGCGGCTTTTCCCCCGACGCCTGGGGCAGCCGCAGCGTGGTGATCGGCTCGGACACCGCCCACACTGAATGGGGCGCGGCGGTGACGCAGGCGCTGGCGGCTTTTGATACCCATCCCCATTTGTTGCAACGTTTCGCTCATTCCCGGGTGTTTCATCATCCGGTAGAGGATGCCAACGGGGTGATTGATTGGATGCCGGGTCGGGTGCGGATGTGCCCCTATTATTTTGTCGTCAACCATCGGGTGCGGCTGGGTGGGGTTCTCGTCACCTACTGTCCTCCTGATAAAAAGATCCTGCACGGCATGCGGGACGCGGCGCTCTTACCCGCCGCCTTTGCTTGAGTCGTCGCGATTTGCCTAGAGAATCCTATGGATGCCACCGAAGATTCTCTGATTTCAGGAAAAAGAGTGCCATCTGGGTCAGTCAAACATTTTTGACAAGAGTCACTCTGCCTCAAGATTCTTTGCCTGACCCCTTCGGGGTTTCTTTCGGGGAGGGTAGCCGGTTCTCTGGAAGGGCGTGCCGGAAAGTCTGACCGTAAATTTCCCAGGCAGTTAGAAACAACCCGCACACAATCGGCCCTACCAAAAGGCCCACCGGCCCGAAGACAAACAAGCCGCCCAAAGTGCCAATCAGAATTAAAAGATCGGGCATCTCCGTATCTTTACCCACCAGGATCGGGCGCAAGACGTTGTCGACGGAACTCACCACCACCGCACACCAAAGCAGCAAGAGGCTGCCAGCTAGGATTTTGCCGGAGGCGAAGAGGACGATAACCCCTGGAATCCAAACCAAGGGGGTGCCAATCACCGGGATCATGGAAAGGACAGCCATGACGGTGCCCCAAAATGCGGCTCCTTCCAACCCGGCGAAGGCAAACCCGATCCCGCCCAGGGTCCCTTGCACGAGGCCGATGACGAGGGTGCCTTTTACCGTGGCGCGGGTGACGGAGAGAAACCGGGCCATCATTTGATCTTCCTCGTCCGGGCCAAGCGGGATGAAGTAGAGAATGCGATCGAGAATTTTTCGTCCGTCGATCAGGAAGAAAAACATCGCGTAAAGCATCACGAAGAGCGCGAGAAAAAAACCGGCGGCTCCAGCGGTCATTTTCGAGGCGCTGGCGATCAGGAAATTGCCCACGTTCTTGGCGAGATCCCCGACCGTATCGAGCACCTGATCTTGGGCGGGCAAGTTATTGCGGATGAGAGGAGGCAACCGATCGAGCAGTTCTGTGCCCAGGCGGGTAAGGTTGCCGGAGGCGACTTGTTCTTTCACCCACGGGATCCCGGTGGTGGTGATCTCGACCGCCTGTTTTGTCACCAGCCCCAGAAAGGCGCTCAACGGCCCGAGCACCAAAAGAATCAGGAGGAAAATGGTCGTGGCAGAGGCCGCCACCTTGTTGCCACGAAACAGCCGGACGATCTGGCGGTATAACGGGTGGAAAAGCCCGCTAAGAATGGCGGCCAGGAAGAGCGGCTTCAGAAATGGCCAGGCCATTGTCCCGAACAATAGCGAAATGCCACCGACGAGAATGAGCACAAAGGCCCGGCGAAAATTCTCGATCTGGCTTTCGTTCATGGGACGGTTTGAGACAAATCGAGACCTTAAGTCGAGGCGTGCCGGAGTTTGTCCTTGGCCTCCTCGCACTCTTCGCGGAGGCGACGGACTTCTAGTGTCCGCTGGCGTTCCAACTGCTCCAGTGCCGTCCCATCCCCGGCGGCGCGGGCTTTGGCGATTTCACCATCCAAGAACAGCTCCCGCTCGGCGATCTGAGCCTCAAACTTTTTCCCCACCTCAGCGATCGCTTCGCGTTGGGCGTCGGTCAATTTGGCGGTGGGCTGCTCTTTTTCGAGCCGTTCCATGGCAAGTTCGTATGCGGATTTCATGATTCGGAAGTTAGCGTCCCTTGATTCGCTTGACCAGCAGGATGCGCGGACGAGAGGGCACGGCCTTCCCGGACCCGCACTTCCTTGTCAAACAACCGGCTGATTAAGGCGGTCCAGCCCGTCTGATGCGAGGCACCCAACCCCGCCCCGGTTTCCCCATGAAAATATTCGTGAAACCATAGGGTCTCCTGCCACCCTAGCTGACTGAACCGCGCCTGATCCCGACCTTGAAACGGTCGGGTGCCATCCGGCCCAATCCTGAACAAATTCCCCAACCGTTTGTCGACTTCCATCACGGCATCTCGCAGCCGCATCTGTCGCCCGCTGCCCTGGGGAAATTCAACGGTCAACGCTCCGCCATAAAAGTGGTCATACCGTTCCAGAGCTTCCAAAAGGAGGTAGTTCACCGGGAACCAGACCGGCCCCCGCCAGTTTGAATTTCCGCCAAACATCCAACTCTGCGATTCGCCGGGTTCATACCCGACCGTGTGCGCTTCCCCCCCGGTCTGAAGCACAAACGGATGGGCGGCGTGAGCCTTGGACAATGATCGGAACCCGTAAGGGGAGAGGAATTCCCCTTCATCAAAGAGCCGGACCAACACCCGCCGCAGCCGTTCTTCCGAAGGGAGAGCCAGCAGCATGAGCCCGCCTTGTTCCCGTTGATCCCGTTGGCAACACCAGCTGATGTGGCGGGCCAGATCTGGACGGTTGTGGAGAAACCATTCCAGGCGATTGCGAAACCCGGGGAGTTGGCTGACCCGGGCAGGGTCGAGCACTTCGACCGCGATTAGCGGTAGCAGACCGACCATGGAGCGCACCCGCATTGGGGCGCTTCGATCACCGGACCGCCAGCGATCATAATAAAAGCCATCCTCGTCATCCCAGAGTCCGTCGCCCCCGATCGCATTGGTCGCGTCGCTGATTGCCACAAAGTGTTCGAAAAATTTTGAGGCAATATCTTCATAGGGAGGGTGGGAGGCCGCCAGTTCGATTGCCATGGAAAGCATGGTCAGGCAATAAAACGCCATCCAAGCCGTGGCGTCGGCCTGTTCCAATTCGCCGCCTGGCAGCGGTTTCGACCGGTCGAACACCCCGATGTTATCGAGCCCCAGAAAGCCGCCCCCAAAGATGTTGCGTCCCGAGGGATCCTTGCGGTTGACCCACCAGGTGAAGTTGAGCCCCCCCAACCCGCCGTGATCTTGTATACCCGCCAGACTGCCCAGGCGTGCACCGGGGGATTCACATCGCCAAACTCCCATTCATATGCCGGCATCTGCCCGTTCGGATGGAGATACCATTCGCGCAACAACAGCAGCAGTTGGTTCTTGGCAAAATCCGGATCGACCCGTGCCATGGGCAGCATGTGAAAAGCCAAGTCCCAAGCTGCGAACCATGGGTATTCCCATTTGTCGGGCATGGAAAGAATGTCGCGCGCGAAAAGGTGGGGCCACTCAACATTGCGTCGGCAACGATGTCCGACCGGCGGCTTTGGCTGGGCCGGATCACCCTCCAGCCAGTCAGGCACGATGTAATGATAGAACTGCTTGGTCCAAAGGAGACCTGCGGTTGCTTGACGAGAAATGGCGGACGTTCCCGCGTCGTGCCCGCTTAGCAGTGCTTGGTGGAATTCGTCAGCCTCCCGTTTGCGATGGGATAAAATGACGTCGAACGGCAGCCGCTCCCGTCGACCATGCTGGGACTCCACATTCGTTAACCGCAACTCCACCTGGGTCTCGGCGCCGGCAGCCAGGTGATAGCGCAGCCAGATCGCGGCTTTGGTCCCCACCGCCGCCGGATTGACGGCATCCAATTCCCCGTGAATCACCCGGCGATGGAAGGCGTCTTTTACATAGGGTGAGGCGTTGGGCGCTTGGAAGAGTCGCTCAGCATTCGTCTCGTTTTCCGTGAATAACCATCGATTCTCTGTGCCACCCCCAGCGTTCACCAATTCGAAACGGTGCTGCCCGAGGGTGTCGTGCCATGCGTGGATGGTCCGGGCATCTCCCTGTTCAAGGCAGGGCCGTTTCTTGCTGAACTCATCCGGGCGGCCCCAACTCCAGGTGTTCCGGAACCAAAGGCTCGGCAGCAGATGCAGTTCCGCCGGGTCCGGACCGGCGTTTCGTAAGGTCAAGCGGATGACCGTATCTCCGGGAGCCCCCTTGGCATATTCGATCGTGCAATCCCAATACCGCCCCTCATCGAATATCCCGGTGTCCAAAAGTTCAAATTCCGGGTCTCCAAAACCTCGTCGGGCATTCTCCCCCCGCAGCAGGGCGTAAGGAAATCCCGCCTGGGGATAACGGTAAATCGCTTTCGCATAGGACGCCGTCGGGGTCGCTTCGAGATAATGGTAGATTTCTTTGACATCCTCCCCGTGGTTCCCTTCCCGATTTGAGACCCCGAACAACCGTTCTTTCAGAATCGGATCCCGCCCGTTCCAAAAAGTGAACGCAAAACAAAGCCGACACTGCCGGTCGCACCAACCCAAAATTCCATCTTCGCCCCAGCGGTAAGCCCGCGACATTGCGTCATCATGGGTGAAACTCTCCCATGCCTCGCCGCTGGCGGAATAATCCTCCCGAACCGTCCCCCACTGCCGTTCGGGAAGGTAGGTTCCCCAGCGACGCCAGTTCGCACTTCGACTCCGATCCTCCGCCAACCGCAAATGTTCCGCAGTCTGAAGTTGGGATGCATGCCTCATGGTGAGCATTGAGCATCCGGGCAATCCGGCTGCTTGGCAAGTGGGCACGCCCGACTTGGGCGGGGTCAGCCAAACCGGCTCATGCGCGCAAAGGCTTCAAATCGCGTGGCGACCTCTTCTGCTTGCAGCGCCCGCAGGCGGTCGAAACCGAACGCCTCGACATTGAAGCTGGCCATCACACTCCCGTGCACAATGGCCTGGCGCACCAAATCAGCGGTCACCCCCGCTCCTCCAATGTGATGGGCAAGGAACCCGGCGACGCCGCCGGCAAAGGTGTCTCCCGCTCCGGTCGGGTCGTGCACCTCCTCCAATGGATAGGCACCAATGGAAAAAAATTCTTCTTCTCCAAAGAGAATGCAGCCGTGCTCACCTTTCTTGATTGCCACGAACCGGGGGCCAAGGGCCCGAATGGCCTGGCCCGCTTTGATCAAATTATGTTCCCCCGTAAACTTGCGGGCTTCGCCGTCATTCAAAATTAGCATATCGACCCGTTCGACGAGCGCCTTGAGCCGATCATGCGCGATCTCAATCCAGAGATCCATGGTGTCGGCGATGACGAACTCCGGAGCACCCGCCTGGTCAAGCACCCGGTGTTGCAGATCAGGGCCAATGTTGCCGAGGAGCACCACCCGGCTGTCTCGATAAGCTTCCGGCAAGCTCGGCATGTAATCGGCAAATACATTCAGGTCCACACTGAGCGTCTCCCGCGTGTTCATGTCGTCCATGTATTCGCCCGACCACCGAAAGGTCTTCCCGTCGGCAATCTCTAGCCCGGTGAGATCGATGTCGCGCGATTTGAAATAATCGACGTGATCGTCGGGAAAATCGGAACCGACAATTCCCACCATTCTGACCGGACCGAAATAGCTGGCCGACACCGCAGCATAAGAAGCGGAGCCACCAAGAATATCCTTTCTTTCGGCGGAAGGGGTTTTGATGTCATCCAGGGCGATAGAACCGACAACGAGAACAGACATAAGGTAGGAAGAAGGAAAAGTGGGTGAGGGTGAGGTGTGTGGGTGAGGTGTGGGGGTGAGGAGAGGGCGGTGGATCAACCCTGATTGATCCAACCAGAGAGGATGCCGCCCGCCATTTCCCCCCACCTTTTGCGGGAATGAACGGGGCTGCAACCAAAAAAAATGGCTCTGCGTCTGTGCGGGGTGTCGACCCGGTTGATTGCGTGGCCGGGGAACGGATTTCAGACCGAGAGCATCCTTCCGCTGACATTGCGGTCCGGGGGAGGCATGTCAAACGGTGGAGGGGCGGGTGCTTTTGCGGGCGGCATCCATAAAAGCTCCCTGGGAATGGAAGACTTTGCCGTTGCGCGGGACGGGGGTGTATCGCCCGTCGGAATGGAGTTCGCGGGCTTTGGTATTATCTTTCCAATGCCAATCGAGAATTTCATCGATACGGTCGCGGGCGATGGGATCTTCGACTGGGAAACAGGTCTCCACCCGACGATAGAAATTGCGGGGCATCCAATCGGCGCTCGCGAGAAAAACCTCGGGTTGGCCGCCATTTTCAAAACGGTAGATTCGGCTGTGTTCGAGGTATTGGCCGACGATGCTACGGACTTGGATGGAATCGCTAATGCGGGGGATGCCAGGGCGGAGGCAGCAGATGCCGCGGACGATGAGGCGGATGGGGACGCCGGCTTGGGAGGCTTGGTAGAGGGCCTGGATGATTTCTAGATCGACCAGGGAATTCATTTTGGCGGTGATGCCGCTGGGCTGCCCAGCTCGGGCGCGGATGGCCTCGGCGCGAATGCGTTCGACGAGGGAATCGTGGAGCGTCCAAGGGGCGACGAGGAGGGATTGCATCCCAGGAAATTTGGAGACGCCGGTGAGGAGGTTAAAGAGTTCGGCGCAATCGTTGGCGAGCGATTCGCGGCAGGTGAGAATGCCGAGGTCGGTGTAGATGCGGGCGGTGGCGGGATGGTAGTTGCCGGTGCCGAGAT
>CAZSPO010000137.1:6849-9003 GCA_964608775.1 uncultured Chthoniobacterales bacterium
GCGATCACCAGCGGAAACGCAGTAACAGGCGTCACGTAGCGGCGGATGCCCTCTTCTTCGCGGCGGACGACGAGAGAGAGTTTGGCGTGGGTCTTCATGCCGACGAGACCGAAGACGACATGGACGCCGGCTTCCTGCATGACGCGGGCCCATTTAATATTGGCGGCTTCGTCGAAGCGGGCTTTGAGTTCGATGACAGCGGTCACCTGTTTCCCATTGGCGGCGGCTTCGATGAGGGAGGCGACGATGGGGCTGTCGCCGCTGGTGCGGTAGAGGGTTTGCTTGATCGCCAGGACGCGGGGATCTTCGGCGGCTTCGCCGATAAAATCGAGGACGCTATGGAAGCTTTCGTAGGGATGATGGAGGAGGATGTCCTGACGGCGGATGGCGGCGAAGAGATCGCTTTGGTTGCGGAGCGCGGGGGCGCTGGGGGCGATGTAAGGTTTGAATTTGAGTTCGGGGCGGTCGAGCTCGGCAATGACGGGGAAGAGGCGGACGAAATTGATAGGGCCATCGACTTGGTAGAGATCTTCGCGTTCGAGTTTGAAGATTTCGAGGAGGCGGTCGGCGACGCGGACCGGGCAATCGGCCTGGACTTCCAAGCGGACCGCGTTGCCGCGGTTGCGGTTGCGCAGTTCGGTTTCGATGCTGCGGAGGAGGTTTTCGGCTTCTTCCTCGTCGATGTAGAGGTCGCTGTTGCGGGTGATGCGGAACTGGTGAGCTCCGCGGAGTTTCATGCCATGGAAGAGTGCACCGACGTGATGTTGGATGACGTGGCCGATCCAGACAAATTCGGAGGGGTGCCCGGCGCGAGGGATGGGGACGACGCGGGGGAGGATGCGGGGGACTTGGACGACGGCGAGTTCGGTTTGTTCTTTGTCGTTTTCGAGTTCGACAATGATGTTCAGGCTTTTGTTGAGGAGGACGGGGAAGGGGTGGACGGGATCGATGGCGAGGGGGGTGAGGACGGGGTAGACTTCATTGCGGAAGTAATCTTGCAGGTAAGCGAGATCATCGGGGGAGACATCGGGGTAGGTGAGGAAGCGGATATCTTCTTTTTCGAGGGCGGGGAGGAGGGAATCGCGCCAGCAGGCGTATTGTTCGGCCACCATGAGTTGGACGCGGGCGGCGATGGCAGAGAGCTGATCGGCGGAGGTCATCCCGTCGGCCCAGACTTCGGCTGAGCCGGTCTGTTTTTGTTGTTTGAGACCGGCGACACGGACCTCGAAGAATTCGTCGAGGTTTGAGCTAACGATGCAGAGAAATTTGAGGCGTTCGAGGAGCGGGTTGGCCGGGGAGAGGGCTTCTTCGAGGACGCGGGCGTTGAATTCGAGCCAGCTCAGTTCGCGGTTGAGGTAGTAAGCAGGGTCGTCGAGAGAGACAAAAGCTTTCGGCTGATCGGAGGGCATGGGAACGGCGGGGAGGGTCGGGGAACAAAAGAGTGAACCGCTCCGGAGTCAAGGGCCGCCCCGATTCATCACCGCAAATTACACCACGGATTCCACGAACGTCTCGGGATTGAAGGGATGGAAATCTTCCGGTTTTTCTCCGGTGCCGATGAAGCGGGTGGGGACGCCGGTTTCCTTTTGGATGGCGACAATCACGCCGCCTTTGCCGGAGCCATCGAGTTTGGTGGCGATGACCCCGGTGAGGGGGGAGATGGCGTGAAATTCGCGGGCCTGGGTGAGGGCGTTGGTGCCGGTGGTGGCATCGACCACGAGGAAGGTTTCGTGGGGGGCTTGGTCGTCGTTTTTGGCGAGGGTGCGTCGGATTTTACCGAGTTCCTGCATGAGGTTGTGTTTGGTGTGAAGACGGCCGGCGGTGTCGCAGATGAGGAATTCGATATCGTCGGCGGCGGCGCGTTGGTAGGCCTCGTAGCAGACGGCGGCGGGGTCGGATTCGTATTTGCCCTGAACGACCTGGACGTTGAGACGCTCGCCCCAGGTGGCGAGTTGTTCGATGGCGGCGGCGCGGAAGGTGTCGGCTCCGGCGAGGAGGACGCGATGGCGTTGGGAGGCGAGGAGGCGGGCAAGTTTGGCGGTGGAGGTGGTTTTGCCTGTGCCGTTGACCCCGACGATGAGGATGACTTTGGGTTTGGCGGCCAGGGGGCGAAGGGGGGGGGAGCCGGGGGGGAGGAGTTGGCGAATTTGTTCG
>CAZSPO010000138.1:0-7360 GCA_964608775.1 uncultured Chthoniobacterales bacterium
GGTCTCTCGCGAGGTGATTGCGGATTCTATCGAAACGGTTGTCGGCTGCGAAGCTTTTGACGGGGTGGGGTCCATTCCCGGTTGCGATAAAAACATGCCGGGCTGCCTGATCGCGCTCGCTCGGCTAAATCGCCCCGCTGTTTTCGTCTACGGCGGCACCATTCTCCCCGGTTGTCTGCGGGGTAAATTGCTCGACATCGTCTCCGTCTTCGAAGCGGTGGGAGCCCATGCGAATGGACGAGTCGATGATCGCGAGCTCGCAGAAATCGAATCGTGCGCCATCCCCGGCCCTGGTTCCTGCGGCGGGATGTATACGGCCAACACCATGGCTTCCGCCATCGAAGCCCTCGGCATGAGTCTCCCAGGCAGCTCCGCGCAAGCCGCCGTCTCCCCCGAAAAACAGGATGATTGCCGCCGTGCCGGAGCGGCTGCCCTCGCCTTGCTCAAAGCCAAAATCCGCCCGCTCGACATCATGACCCGACCGGCCTTTGAAAACGCCATCACGGTGGTCATCGCCCTCGGCGGCTCCACCAATGCCGTGCTCCATCTCCTCGCCATGGCCCACGCCTGCGGAGTCAAGCTCTCGATCGATGACTTCACCCGGATCGGCAAAAAGGTCCCCGTCCTTGCCGACCTGAAACCTTCCGGCCGATTCCTCATGTCGGAACTCGTCGCCATCGGCGGGATTCAACCCCTGATGAAAACCTTGCTCACCGCCGGGCTTCTCCACGGCGACTGCTTGACGGTGACCGGCAAGACCCTCGCGCAAAACCTTCGGGGGGTGAAGCCTTACCCGAAAGGCCAGGAAATCGTCCGTCCCCTCACCGACCCGATCAAGGCGGAGAGTCATCTGGTGATTCTCAAGGGGAATCTCGCCCCGGAAGGGGCTGTCGCCAAAATCAGTGGCAAAGAGGGCACGAAATTTACCGGGGTCGCCCGCGTATTTGAATCCGAGGAAACCGCCCTGGCCGCCATTCTCGACGGCACCGTGGTGGCCGGGGACGTGATTGTCATTCGGTATGAAGGCCCTCGCGGCGGACCCGGCATGCGGGAAATGCTCTCGCCCACTTCCGCGGTCATGGGGAAGGGATTGGGGAAAACGGTCGCCCTGATCACCGACGGGCGTTTTTCCGGTGGCAGCCACGGATTTGTCGTCGGTCATATCACCCCCGAAGCTTACGAAGGCGGTCCGCTTGCCCTGGTAGAAAACGGGGATCCCATCACCATCGACGCCTCTCGCCGCCGGATCACTCTCGATGTGCCGGAAGCCGTGCTGACGAAACGCCGGACCCATTGGAAAAAGCCGGCACCTCGATACACCCGGGGCGTGCTCGCCAAATACGCGCACACCGTGCTATCCGCCTCGCGCGGCGCGGTGACCGACGCCGATCTTCACGTTTAACCGGGCTAACTCCCCGGCTGAGGACTTACTCCCGTTGCAGCCGGGCGATGACTTCGGCCACCTCCTGACGCGAACCAGGTCGGACAATCAGATGCCCCAAGTCCCCGCGAATCCGCAGCCCGCAAGCCATGTCGAGCGTGTCGACCAATTCCCAACGCTCCCGGGCTTTCTCAGACTCAATCCCCCAGCCATCCGCCGAAAAGAGCAGCAAGCGAGTCTGACCCTCACCCAACTCAATATCAGCCACCAATTGCTCGTCCCCTTCGATAAATCGATAGCCATTCACTCGCTCCTCCACCACCCCGGGATCCAAATTCCCCTGCCCGCTTTCAATCCGCAGAAAGAGCAAATCCGCCAACGCTCCCACGCCCCCCTCGGCCGTCATGTAAGCCGGTCCGCCACCACTGTAGCTTGCTTTGACTAACCGGACGATGTTCGGAGCAAATTCCACCGTGTTGGCTCGTTTAAGGAAAACCAGACCGAGCACCACCCCCAATAGCAATACCGCTCCCACGACACTCGCCCCGCCGACCCACCGATGCTTGCCCGCCGCCGCCAGAGCCGGGAGGGCCTCCGCCTCCCCCGCCCCAGACGGGCCTCGCACCGGCAAGCCGCCGCATGCCGCCTCCAATTCGTGGTCGAACAACGCTCTTTTTCGAAACCAACTCCGCAAGGTTTCATCGGAATCCATCTCTTCCCAAGCTTGCGGAAAAGCCTTGCGCGCCGCCGCTGAATCACGAAACGGCACCCATTGCAAATCCAGCTCTGCCCCGGTTGGAGCCGCACCGGGAGCCGACACCCCCCCGGCAAGCCCCGCCAACCGGTCCCGCGCCGACGCCAAAAGCGCGGCTGTATCCGAAGGCTTTTCCCCAAAGGGATTGTGAAAAAATCCACCCGCGGCTAAGGACACCGCGAACCATCCGAGCAGCGCCCGTTCCCCCGCAGGCAGCTCCGGCAAAAACCTGACAATCGCCGGTTGATCGGTCGATCGCTCAGCTCCCGGTTCCGGCTGCCAAGCGTCGAGGTATTGACGACAGGCCACAGCCAACAAATCGCGCTGGCGCTCCTCGTCCCGGGTCGAAACCAGCCGCGCCTCCGCACTCCGGAATCCACGCCAGAACAACTTCTCCGCCGCCTGTTCGCTCCCGGTGGTGAGCACTAACCAGCGAAAAACCGGATCAACCACAGAGGATGGAGGCAACATGACGCCCCAGACCTTACGCCACGACTCCCCGGAGGCTCAAGCTTTGACGGGCTTCCCGAAGCCGGAGGGCGTGAGATGTTGCCGGGAAGGCCCGCTCTCCTCCTCGGCGCTCAGGGCAGATTGCTCAGCTCCAGCGGACTGAAAAAGAAAAGAGAGTGTCCCCAGTGCCTTCGACGCGAAACGACAATGTCACCTCCCAAGTTTTTCGCACATTGGGTGTTATGAGGCATGCTTTTTCCTACGAGCAAAAGGGGTCTGTAAAAAAGGGGTCTGTAACATACCCGGAAGAGTTTGATCCTTTGGGCGGTCGAATTCGTCGAGGCCGAGCCGGATGGCTTCCGGCTTTTCAGTGGTGCGGAAGCTGCGGAACAACCGGTCCCAGATGGTGAAAAGCGAACAGTAATTCGAATTTGTCTCCGGCTGCCAGCGCGAGTGGTGAATCTTGTGCATGGTGGGTGTTACGATGAACAAGCGTAGGGCGCGATCCCATTTTGCCGGTATGCTAATATTAGCGTGGTGAAACTGCACGACGGCAAACATGAGCAGTTCGTATAGCGCGAGCTGCCCGATGCTGGCTCCCAAGAGAATAATGACGGGCACACGCACGAGTGAGGACATGGCGATTTCACCGATATGAAACCGGGTGGCAGTTGTAACATCCATGTGGGGATCGGAATGATGCACGCGATGGAAACGCCAGAAAAATGGAATGCGATGGTTGATCCTGTGCCAGCAATAAGTCCATGCATCGAAGAGCAATACCGCAAGGAACCATTCAGACCATCCGGGCAAAGCCAGCCAGTGAAGTAAGCCGAAACCGTGATTTTCAGAAAACGAAGCCGCCCACCACCACAGGGCGACAAATCCGAATGCGGTGGCTGAAGCATTGACGATTCCTAGCAGGACGTTTCGGAAACCGTGCGATAGCCGCGCCCGCCCCCGAGGGAATGCAAAAAATGGGGCGCGCGTTTCCCACAGAAAGAGGGCGAGCAGCATGCCCAGGGCGATCCACGGGCGTAGATCGGTGAGGGTTTCTATCATGAGAGCAACACCCTGCTAAATCGACTGGCCTGGTAAGTTTGTCAAAGCAAGACTAAGAGGCCGGGCGTTCGCCCATTGCGCGGGAGTGCGGAACAGCAAAAGCCGGGGGCGTATCCGTTGTGATACGTCACCGACTGAACGACAAAGCCCTGCGCAAAAAGATCAAGCAGACACGACGGATTTTATGAAACTGGGGTCAATCTTCCGGACCCGCAGCGGCGAGCATGGCCCGGCAGATCGCCAGGGGCACCTGACTCGCTCTGGCCTCTCCCAGGCGATCTCTTACTCGCAACTTGACCGTGCACGCCTCTTGATAGGCCCGGTCAAAGCTGATGTTCCAGACGTCGGCGAGCTCAAGCAGTTTCATCGCCGCCCCTGGATCTCGGGAATACCGCACGGGCAATCCGCCTCCAGTTCCGAATTCCTGGCCAGTGGTGTATTCTGGCAGATCAAAGCGGCGGGCGATCAGCCGGTCCAATTCCCGGCCTGCTTGCAACGTTCGCCCCTCCCGTTCAACCGATTTTTCCAGGGGCAGCCCGGTGGAAGTGGCCCTCTCTCCCGATTCCCCCCCCGGTTTTTGAGCCATCGGCTCGCTCTTGTTCTCCCTGCTGTTCACAACTGAGGGCTTTTTGTTTCTCGCACGCTATCGAGAACCGAAGCGGCGGATCCGCTCAGAATCGAGGCGCGTGCCCGAGCCATTCCCTCTCCCAAATCCTCCACCAAACCAGCGGCGACAAGAGCGGCTGCGCTATTGAAAAGAACAATCCCGGCGCATGGCCCTTCATCCTCCCCTCGCAAAATCCGTTCGACTAACGCCGCATTCCCCCGGGGCCCACGCCCTTTCAACTCGGCCACCGGAAAGCGATCAAGACCGACCTCGCCCGACTCCAAGCGCCCCTCCTTCACGGTCCCTTGGCGCACTTCCCAGACCCGTGTCGCGCCGCAAAGGCTCAGTTCATCCATGAACCCCCCGGTCTCTTCAATTTCCCCGCAGACCACCCAGACATGCGCATAATCAAAATGCGCACAGACCTCGGCGATCAACCGCGCCTGATCCGGGTGATGCGCCCCAATCAGTTGCCGACGGGGGCGAGCCGGGTTCAGGAGCGGGCCGAACAGGTTGAAAACGGTCGGAATTCCCTGCTCCGCCAGCTGTTTGCGCACCGGTCCGATGGATTTAAAAACCGGATGAAACGCGGGAGCGAAAAGAAACGCGAACCGTTTCTGCTCCAACGCCCGAGCCACTTCGGCAGCGGTTTGTTCCACTGACAACCCGAGGGCCTCCAAGGTGTCGGCCGCTCCGCTCGTGGAGGTGATGGCACGGTTGCCATGCTTGGCGACCACCGCCCCGGCTCCCGCCACGACAAACGCGGTTGCCGTGGAGATATTGAATAATTCCGCCCGATCACCGCCGGTCCCACAAACATCCAGCAGCGGCCCGGCGAGTCGGCTGCTCGTTAAATCCACCGGGATCATTCGCCGACGAAGACCGCCCAGTAAGGCGACCAGTTCTGGCGCGTCCGGTTTTCGGTTGCTGAAAGCGTGCAGCCATTCCGCCCGAGTCTGCACGGGTGTCTCTGAAGCGAGCCAGTGCAGGATTTCTTCAGCCTGCATCTCGGTTCGCAACGGCTGGTTAGCTGCAAGCGGTGGTCTCATCGGTCTGGGTCAGGGTGCAACTGGCGGACGGTCTCGACTAACTCGGTGACCACCGTGCGCACCCGCCCCTCGGTGCCGGGATCGGGGATGCCGCCTGCTTCGGGTAAGACTTTGAAGGCGCTCGCGACCGCGACCTGCGAGGGGATCACCAACACCCCGATGTTGCCAAGGATCGCCCGCAAATGGACCAGGCCACGCAAACCGCCGAGGCCACCCGGCGAAGCGGCCATCACCGCTGCCACTTTGCCTTGGTAAACGGCACACGGATCTTCCTGCTCGGATTCGCTTCGTGACATCCAGTCGATCACGTTTTTCATCAAGGGGGTGAGCGAGGAGTTGTATTCGGGAGAAGCGAACAGAAAGCCTTGGGCAGCACCAAACCGGACTTTCAGAGCGCGGGCAGACTCCGGCAAGCCTGAGGCGGCTTCGAGATCTTGATCAAAGAGGGGAAGAGGATCAGCCGAGAGATCAACCCGGTCAACAACGGCTCCGAGCGTTTCCGCCATGGCGACCGCCGCGTCGAGCAATCGCCCATTAAAAGAGCCGCGTCGGGTGCTTCCAGCGAGAGCGAGTAAGGTCGGTTTCATGTGAAGTCGGGGGCGAAAACGGGCTTCTGCTTTTTGAGAACCGATTCACACCGCCCATAGCGAGTCAAATCCTTTCCCTGATGCCCCTATCATGATGGCGAATTTTCACAACATTTAACCCCCATTTTTCTGAAACCCATCCTGTTTTTATGAAACCATTGAGGAGAATGCAAAGCCGCACGGAGCGAGGGAGTGCCGCGAGCACGTCGGCCGGGCAGGATTCCATTGGCCTCCCCGCCTGCGCCATGGCAACCTCCTCACATGCCCGCTCCCACGGATGTGACCTCTCTCCTGCAACAGTTGATCCGCATTCCAAGCGTCAACCCGGCGGGGGAACCCGGCACGCCGCATACCGGCGAACAGGCAATCGCCGAGTGGCTCGCCGATTTTACCCGCAGCTTTGGCGGGGAGCCCTCGCTTGAGCCGGTCCAGCCCAATCGCCCCAATCTCCTCGTCCGGTTCCCTGGCGGTGCGGGCAAACCGCGGGTCGTCCTGGCTCCCCACCTCGACACGGTGAGCGTGGGCGGCATGTCCATCGACCCGTTCGGGGGCGACATCCACGATGGACGCATTTACGGTCGTGGAGCCAGCGATACCAAAGGATCGATCGCCGCGATGCTCTGGGCGTTGCACGAACTACAAGGGCAATGGGAGGCCCTCCCCTTCGAGATTTGGTTTGCCGGTCTCATGGGCGAAGAAGCCGGCAATGACGGTGCCCGCGCCCTCGCGCCAATGTTACGCGCCGATTGGGTCATCGCTGGCGAGCCGACCCTTTGCCAAGTCGTTCACCGCCACAAAGGAGCCTGCTGGCTCGAACTGGAAACCCTCGGCATCGCGGGCCACGGCTCCAACCCGCGCCCCGGAGAAAATGCCATCCTGCGGATGGCCACCTTGCTGCCGCAGCTCCAAGCGGTGGCCGACCGGTGGGCCGCCGATGCCGATCCCGACCTCGGCTCTAGCACGTTGAATATCGGCGTCATGCAGGGCGGCACTAAGGTCAATATCGTGCCCAGCCGCTGCCGTGCCGAGCTCGACCTTCGCGTGATCGATCTTTCCAATCGGTGGCAACGGGAACTGGAGGAAGTCATTGCGACCCACGCCCCTCATACCACCCTCACCGCCTCTCGGACTCTTCCCCCGCTTAACACCCCCCGCGATCATCCGATGGTCCAACAACTCCTCGCCTCAGGCAGCAAGCTCATCACCGCCCCTTGGTTCTGTGACGCCGCCATTTTTTCCGCGGCAGGCATTCCTTCTGTGGCGCTTGGCCCCGGGTCCATCGCCCAAGCCCATACGGCGGATGAATGGATCGCGATAGAAGAATTGGAACGGGGCGCAAAATTCTTCCAGACGTTCCTCTCTGGACAACACCCCGGCGCTGTCTAGCAGCATGTCAGGCTCGGGGTGCGCTGCGGCACCACCTTCTCCTGCCTGGTGATCGGAAATCGAAGATTGTTTTTTGGGAATCTG
>CAZSPO010000138.1:7460-8968 GCA_964608775.1 uncultured Chthoniobacterales bacterium
ATTCACGGGGGAGTGCGCCCATTTACAGGTTCAGAATGGGCGGGCATCCTGGCAATTCAAAGATTCGAAGTCCGTGACACCGCCCAGCCTATTGCGCCAATGCATTTTGTTGGAGCCTCGCCGTATGATCGCTGACGACGGTCTTTTCGGAGCAATGCGCATCGCCTTCAACGTGATTCGCATTCCGGCTGCTCGACAGCGCATTTTGGAAATGCGAAAGATCTTCCGTCGCTATGAGGAACGTCTATGGGATTTGGTGACAATCGCCCGCAAACCACTAACCCGATCTAGCCAATGATGAACAAGATAATTGAGGCCCCCGTATTCAGCCATCATGCTTAAAAAGCCGTAGGCTGAATCGGCGAACAATAACAGGAAACGAAATGCCCACACAAGGCGGCGCTGCTGGAGAACGTCGCTAAAGCGGCGTGCCAGACCCTCACGTTGGCTATGAAATCAGAACTGCGATCAGGGCGATTGGTTGGCTACATATTCGCCATTCCATGTTCCGTTATTGCTCTGATCTGTACTTTTCAGGGTGCGCAACATTCAGGTTTCTGGGTGCTATCGATCTTATTCGGTTTGGGCGCAGCCGTAGGGATTCACCTGCTTCTCAATCCGCGAATCCTCGTCACCGTGAACGGAGGTTTGCTAGAGCTTTACCCCGGAGGCTTGGGGTCCAATAAGAGGCAGATCGCGGTCCCGGTAGAAGAGATTGAAAGCTTTGAAGTAATGACAGTCACCGATGATGAACCCGGCTTTTGCTGGCTTCTGTTACTACACATGCGGGAGCCGCAGAGTATCAGCGAGGAGGCCCAGCACTGGATTACGGCAACCGTGCCAAAGCAGATTAGGGATCAGGCGAACGATAGAACAATCCTCTGGAGCCTCGCATGGCCGGAAGGAGGTGTGCGAGGCGCTCAGGCCAAAATGAAAGAGCTAACAAGTCGCGGATGATCAAATGCCTGCCCGCGCTGCGTCGAAAGCCGAATGATACTTTCAACCTCAACCCTGAAATCGGAGCGCGTGCTGGGCAGGCAGTTACGCGGTTGATATTGATCCTCTGGTTCTTTTCGCTTCTCCGTTCGTTTGCTAGTTTCGATTTTGCTTTCTGGATGAGGCGTTCGATTTCTCTGAGTTCATCTACGGAGAGTTTTTCACTTTCGTGGTCCAATCACGCGGCCACAGCACGGGAGCGGGAGCCACCGAAGAAGGTTTTCACCACATTGGCCAACGCGTGATGGGAGGCGACCCCGGTCGATTGCCGGGGCAAATAGAGATAACGCACCCCCTGCCGCTCGTGAGTCAGCCACCTCTTGTCGAGGTAAAGCGACGTCATCCCGTTGCGGCCCGACGGATGGAAAGAGGGCGCAGATGCGAATGGCACTCACTAAACCCCGCTGTTTCATAAAAGCAGGAAGTGGTTGCGCCGCAGATTTTTGTGCAGGGCGCGAAGTGAGGGCGGGGGCGTATCCGTTGTGATACGTAACCGCCTGAACGACAAAGCC
>CAZSPO010000139.1:0-8959 GCA_964608775.1 uncultured Chthoniobacterales bacterium
CGCCCCTTCGCTCACCCTCGGTTCCCGCAGCAGCCCTTTGGCACTCGCCCAGACGGAATTGGTGGCGGCCACCCTGCGATCGGCACATCCCGACCTGACCATTCGAATTGAGCGGATTGAAACCACGGGCGACCGCCGCCTTGATTGGAGCCTCGCCCACGCCGCCCAATCCGGTGGCACGAAAGGCCTCTTCACCAAAGAGTTGGAGGAAGCCATGCTCGACGGACGGATCGATTGCGCTGTGCACAGCGTGAAAGACCTGCCCACCGAACTTCCCGACGGTCTGGTGCTCGCCTCCGTCCTCCCCCGGGCCGCGTCGGGCGATCTGCTGGTGACCCGTGAAGCCGGGTTCGATGCCCTTCCTCCTGACGCCGTAGTCGCCACCAGCAGCGTGCGTCGCCACCGGTTTCTCTCGCATTTGCAACCCGGTTGGCAATTCCCCGAGATCCGCGGCAATGTCGGGACTCGACTTCGCAAACTCGCCGCTCGGGAGGATTGGCACGGCACCATCCTCGCCGAGGCCGGGCTCGCACGGCTTGGGTTGTTGACAACACCCGGCCGCCTCACCCACGACGGCGTCACGTGGCAGACCGAACGTCTGCTCCCCTTTGGCCTCTTCCCGGCCCCCGGCCAGGGAATCATCGGGATCGAATGCCGCGATGATCCGACGCTCCTGCCCCTGCTGAAAGCGGTCGAGGATCCCCCAACCCGTGCGGCAGCGGATTTTGAGCGAGCCCTTCTCCGGGCTCTGGCCTGCGGCTGCCATTCGCCAGTCGGCGTGCACACCACCCTCGAGCATGGCATTCTCCTCGCCGACGCCCGCGTCTTTTGGGAAGACGAACCGCTCCCCCGCGAAGCCCGCATGGCCTTCCCCCTCGCCACCACGACTGACTGGACCGGCGCTGTCTTGCGCCAATGCACCACCCTCCTCCACCCTCAACGCCCCCATCCAAACTACCCTCTTTCATGAAACCATCCGGGATTTGTTACCTTGTCGGGGCCGGTCCGGGCGACCCCGGCCTCCTCACCCTGCGAGGGGCCGAATGCCTGCATCACACGCAAGTCGTGGTCTACGACTACCTGGCCAACCCCGCCCTCCTCGCCCATGCCCCAGCCGATGCCGAACGAATTTACGTCGGCAAAAAGGCAGGGGCCCACACCCTTTCTCAAGAAGAAATCAATGCGCTCCTGGTCGAAAAAACCGCCGCCGGACAGGTGGTCACCCGGCTGAAAGGTGGCGACCCCTTCGTCTTCGGGCGGGGCGGAGAGGAAGCCCTCGCCCTCGCGGAAGCCGGGCTCCGGTTTGAAGTCATCCCCGGCGTCTCCTCCGCGATCGCCGCTCCCGCCTACGCCGGCATCCCGGTCACCCACCGCGGTTGTGGATCCCAAGTCACCTTTTTTACCGGACACGAACAGCCCGGCAAACCGGGTAGCGAAGTCGATTACGCCGCAATCGCCCAGAACCCCGGCACCTCCGTCATGCTGATGGGCGCGGAACGGCTCACCGCTCTATGCGAAGAATTGATCGCAGCCGGTATGTCGCCCAATCATCCAGCCGCCCTCATCCAGTGGGGCACCCTTCCCAAACAACGGACAGTGACGGCCACCGCCGCCACCCTCCCAGCTGCCGTGACTCAAGCCGGTTTGGGTGCCCCAGCCGCCGTGGTATTTGGCGAGGTCGTCCGCCTTCACACCCAACTGGCCTGGAAAGAAAAAGCTCCCCTCTGGGGTAAACGCATCCTCGTCACCCGCACCCGTGAGGCAGCCGGGGTCCTCAGCCGCCTGCTCGCAGATGCCGGAGCCGAGGTCACGGAAATCCCAACTATCCGCCATGCGCCGCCGGTCGATCCTGGGGCCTTCCACCAGCTGGTTGCCGACGCGCATTCGTGCGATTGGATCGTCTTTACCAGCCCCCGCGGGGTGGATGCTTTTTTCCAAGTATTTTATGAAATTTACAGCGACGCCCGCGAAATCGGCGGCTGTCGTATTGCCGCGATTGGCCCCGGCACCGCTGCCCGGGTGCGCAGTTATCACCTGAAAGTCGATGTTATTCCCGAGGAAGCAGTAGCGGAGGCCCTCGTCCCCGCCATCCAATCTCAGGGCGATGTCGATCACCTTCACATCCTCGTCGTGCGGCCAGAAACAGCCCGGGATATCGTCACCTCCATGCTGACCGAAGCCGGAGCGATTGTGGATGAAGCCGTCGCTTACCGCACGATCCCCGCCGGAGACGAGACCGGGCGCTTGGCCAATCTCAGAAGCGATCTGCCCGATTTGGTCACCTTTACTAGCTCTTCTACCGTCGAGAATTTCCTCCGCGAAATTGGTCGTTGGCCGCTCGGCTTGCAAGCCGCCAGTATCGGCCCGATCACCTCCCGCGCCCTGCGCGCGAACGGCATCGAGCCCACCATCGAAGCCGTGAAACACGATATTCCCGGGCTGGTAGAAGCGATTGTCGATCATTACGATGTTTGACCGCTTTGATTCTCCGGCGAATCGAGTGTAAAAACATTTTCTTTTATGAATGAAGAACAGCCACCCGATGTCGAAATTGATTTCGATGCTGAAATGCGGGCGCTCGGTGAGGAGGCTTCCCGCCGTCCCGTGGCCGCCTCCCAATCTGATGGCTCTGAATCCAAACCGCTAGCCAGCCTGATCCGCCCCCTCGCGCTACAACTGGAAAGTTTGGCTCGCGGCAGTGCGGAACATGCCCGGCTTCTCGAAAAAATTCTTGGGTTCGAGCGGATTTTCGAACAGCAAAACCGCTTGCTGGAGGGGCTCGTGAACCGAATTGCCAAATTGGAAGAGGCAGAATCCCGGGCGGTCGGCCAAACCATGTTCGATGCGTTGCACGATGAACTGAACCATTGCAAAGACGACTACCTTTTCGACAATCACCAACGCCCCCTGCTCATGGAACTGATCAGCGCTTACGACACAACAGCCGAGCTGGAGACACAAACCCGCACGCTCCGCGAGCATTTCGTCTCAAAAGTTTCCTCGGACGAAATGGACGCCTCCGGGCTCTCGCACATTCCCGAAAACCTCGGAAATCTTTCCGCCCATTTGCTCGAAGTCCTCAGCCGTCACGATGTGGAAAAAGCCCCCCCCACCGAACCCCGCCTGGATAAACGCCTTCAGCGAGTGGTCCGGGTGATTCCCACGTCCGACCCCGGTGAAGACCAACTGATCGTCGAGGAATTGCGTCCGGGCTTCGTCCGGAGAGACCGGGTCTTGCGCCCCGCCAATGTGGTGATCAAAAAACACGAAGCGTCCCCCTGAACAACAACCCGTTTCCAGTTGCCTTGGGTGGCACGATTTACGCTTTGTTTTCACAAGCATTTTTGTCAAATTCACCCCTTCTGGCTTTTCACCTAACCTGTAAACGCTAGTTCCTTCCAATCTCCCAACCGTATCGTTTTTCATGAGCAATCGAAAAGTCGTCGGTATTGATCTTGGCACCACCTTCTCGGCCATTGCCCACGTCGATCAATTCGGCAAACCCCAGGTCATTCCCAACAGCGAAAGCGAACGCATCACCCCCTCGGTGATCCTGTTCGATGGCAGCACCGCTGTGGTCGGCACCCTCGCTAAACAAAACTCCGTCGCGGAACCCGAAAAAATTGTCGATTTCGTCAAACGCGAAATGGGCAAGAGCAAAGAGGAATTCCACCGGGACTTCGCGGGGAAGCAATATTCAGCCGAGGAACTTTCGGCCATGATCCTGAAGAAACTCAGAAACGACGCGGAAAAATACCTCGCCGAACCAGTGACCGACGCGGTCATCACGGTGCCAGCCTATTTTAACGACTCCGAACGGACGGCTACGGTCACGGCCGGGCAACTCGCCGGATTTAACGTCCTCCAAGTCATTAACGAGCCGACTGCCGCTGCCCTCTCATACGGGATCGACAAGCTGAATTCTAACCAGACCGTCTTCGTCTTCGACTTGGGTGGCGGCACATTCGATGTTACCATCATGCAGATTGAGCAGGGCCACATCCGAATGCTCGCCACCAATGGCGACCATCGGCTCGGTGGCAAAGACTGGGACGATATTATTGTGAACCTCGTCGCCGAAGAGTTTGATCGGGTGCATGGCGAAAATCCGCTCCTCGATCTCCAAAGCTATCAAGATCTTCAAAGCCGGGCGATCGCGGCCAAAATCCAACTTTCCAGCCGCCCCAGAACGACCTTGGTTCACAGTTATAACGGGAAAAGCATTAAAATCGAACTCACCCGCGAAGAGTTCGAACACTTCTGCCGCCACCTGGTCGAGAAATGCAAAACCATCTGCGAGATCGTCATGCAAGAAGCCAAGTTGGAATGGAGCGCGATCGACAAGGTCCTCCTCGTCGGAGGCATGACCCGCATGCCGATGATTCGCGACATGATTACCTCTATCTCCGATCGACCCATTGCCGATGATGTCAGCCCCGACGAAGCGGTCGCCGTCGGAGCCGCGATTCAAGGTTTGATTTGTCTCATGCAGGATCAGGAGAAATCTACCCCTGGCACAATTGCCGCCATGCCAGCCGCCGTTGTTCAGCAATTCAGCGGGCGGGACGGTGGATTGGTGCAAGTCACAGACATCACTTCCCATACACTGGGGGTGGTGTTGTGGGACGAAGCAAAACTGGAGGACTACGTCTTTCCCATGATTCCCAAAATGACCCCGATCCCCGCTGAGTTGAAGAACACATTCGGTACGGCCCAAGCCAATATGGACCGCGTGGTAGTTCGGGTGGTCGAGGGCGAGAGCACCATGCCGGTCGACTGCACGCAGCTGGGCACCTGCACGGTCGAGCTCCCGCCCTACCTTCCCAAAGGATCGATGGTGGAGCTCTGCTACCGCTACAACATCAATCAAACACTCGAGGTCGTCGTTGAAGCATTCGGCAAAAAAGGGTCTGTCTCCATCGCCCGCAACACCGGTTTGCATGCCGAGGAAATCGAAGCCGCAACCGCCAGCCTTTCCCTGATCAAGGTCGAGTAATGCTTCGCTGACCACCTGCCGGATGAGCCTCCCTACCCCGATCCCCGACGATCCCCGCAAGTGGCTCGGCTGGAACCAATATCGGTCCGATAATTTTTACGAACGCCTCTGTCTCGATTGGCGTCAGGCCCCCGCCGACTCTCAGATCGAAGACCACTGCCGACAGCTGCTCGTCTGGTGGAAGAAAAAACTTCCTCTCAAAAACCAACCGAGCAACCCCATCGCCCAGCTCCTTCGCGCCGGTCTCGATGAGGCCCCGATGTATCTAACGGAAGCCCGAAGCCAACTCATCAACCCGACCTCTCGTCAATCAATCGACGCAGAACTGCGCCAAGCCCATCAGGCTTCTCAACTCTCGGAAATTCGCCGTTTCGTCGAATTTTCTGTCTCCGCTGGTGTGCTATCAATCGAAGCCCGCGAAAACCTCCTTCGCTCAGGTCGCGAACTGGGGGTGGGTCCAGAGGAGGTAAATTCCCTCATCAATGAAATGCGAGAATCGCTCGGATTTGAGTTCGAAACCGAAGCCGACCCACCTCCTCCTGCCTCCTCAGAAACTGCTTTCCCCGACCCGCCCCCCCATGAAACGGCTGCGGGCATTTCTCCAACCCCATCCGCCGAAGATGACCTCATCCGAATGTTGCGGATGGCCAACATCGAAGACAGTCTCTCCTACGAACAACAGCAAACCTTCATCGGCATGGGTCAAAGCTTGGGCCTCTCCGAGGAACAAGCTGAGGCTGTCGTCGAACGATTTGCGGACGAATTGATTTTCGGTCCAGGTGGCGCGCCGACCCCTGCGAAATCGGTCTCTCGCGTGTCGACTCCCAGCAGCCCGGCCATCGAGATGACTCCAGCCGAGGAAATGGCCCGCTTCGAGCTCATCCGCAGTCCTATCGTCGGCGACTTTTTATTTATTCCTTCCAACGAATTTACGATGGGAGCTGAGCGACCCCCGGCCACCCCTCAAGAACGCCCGCTCACTCGGGTTATCCTTTCCCGCTATTACCTCGCCCGCCTCCCCGTCACCAACGCGCAATATGAAAAATTCGATCCGGCACATCGAACGAAGCGCGCCCCCTGGGCTGGCGACGATCATCCCGTTGTTTACGTGACCTACTCAGACGCGGTGAAATTTTGTCAGTGGCTCTCCAAGCAAGAAAACCGCCGCTTCCGTCTCCCAACCGAGGCAGAGTGGGAATTCGCCGCTCGTGGATTGGAATCTCGCATTTTTCCTTGGGGAGACCACCCGGATAATCCCATGGTCTGCAACTTCGCCGATGCCAAGTCCAATTTCCCCTGGAGCGATCGCAACTTCGACTGTGGTTTTTCCCAAACTTCTCCTGTCGGAGCATTTCCCCGCGGAGCCAGTCCTTTTGGCATGCTTGATATGGCGGGCAACGTTTTTGAATGGGTCCATGATTACTTCGATGCCTACAAAGGCGGCACACAAAAAAATCCCAAAGGCCCTCCAAGCGGATCGAAGCGGAGTTGTCGGGGCGGAAGTTGGCGCACGCGCATCACAGCTTGCCGAACCAGCGCCCGAGCGTTTAACACACCGGACTATCAGTTCAATGACCTTGGATTTCGGGTGGCCTGTGATTGCCCGGCTCCGTGAACATTGGGCCATACCTCGAAGGTGCCAGCCGAACGCAAAGCAGCCACGATAGCGCTCACATCAAGCTCCCGGCCGATCAAAACCAAATCGGAACGCCTTACCTCTTCCGCTCGCCATTTCCTCCCCCATGCTAAATGAAACCGATTGTTCACCCCATGCAACACACCCACGGAATCCGTGGTGTGAAAGGCCAAAACTCCTTTGGCCCGGTAAATCGAACAGGATTCCGCTAGCCACTGGATCGCGGTTTGTAACCCTTCAGCATGGAGGGCCGTTCCACAGGTGAGTGACACACTGCCGAACGGGGCCCCATGGCGTCTCGCGAGCTCATCCAGGAACCCGGGATCGAGGTTGAGATGACTTTCCAAAGAGAAAGCTCTCGTGCACAGAGCTAAGCGCGGATTTGCCGACAATTCTTCTGTCGTCAGTACCATGGCATGCGGATTGACTTTGACCAAGTCATCGCGCAAACGCTTGAGTTGATCTTCCTTTAGCCCCTCGGTTTTTGAAAGCACCAAAAAATCACCAGCCTGAACCTGAGCATCCAACAGCACTTCCTTCTTGCGGAGAATTTGCCAATTTAAGGCGTCAACTACGGTGATCAAAGCATCGAGTTGAAAGGCGGTTCCCAGGCCTTGTTGGTTGAGGAAAGGGTGGGTCACCGCGACGGGATCAGCCGCACCAGAAGTCTCCACGAGCAAATAATCAAAGTCATTCCGATGGGCCAATTTTTTTGCTAACCGCAGAAAATCACCTTGAACCCCACAGCAGAGGCATCCATTGGGCAGCTGAAAAATTCGATCGCCACAGGACGACTCCTCGAGGAGCCAACCATCCACACCTATCGCACCAGCCTCGTTCACGATAACGGCGAAGCGCAGGCCGTCTGGTGGTCGACGGAGAAAGTGGTTTAAAATGGTCGTTTTTCCGGCCCCGAGAAAACCAGAAAGAATACCGACCGGCCGGAGGGGCACACGCATTCCCAAAGATCGGCGATGATGGTCATCACGCAAATATAAATGCCGGTCAACCCATTGCGGGGTTTACCGGGCTTAAATAGTTGCCGCTCAAGCCTCCCAATAAAAGGCGGATAAAAAGAATCAGACCTTCTTTTTCAGGATCGGCAAACCCGTCCGAGCATTTTCTGAGATTTCATAGCCCTCAGGTAGGGAATCAATCGCTCCCTCCTTGGCTTCGCCGCCGAAATAGTAAAGGGTCACTTTGTTCCCGCCTTTGAGGGATTGCTCGCGTGCGTGAAGGAAATAGGTTTTACCTGATTTTTTGCTGATAACGCTGAATGGCATGATAGAGGAGGGGGGTTAGGGATTGAAGAAAGATGAAAGAAAGTTTGGCGTGCATGCGATGGTCAAACTGCTACTTCAGAGCAGTCCGGCTTTTTTCAGCGTCGAGAACGCGCCGTTTTTTGCAACCGTCTTCAGCGCCCGCGCAGAAAGCCGAACAGACACAAATTTATTGAGTTCAGGCACCCAAATCCGCTTGTCACGCAAGTTAGGCGAAAAAGTTCTTGGCGTGTTTTTTGTGACATGACGCCCAACCCCTCCTTTTTTCTTTGCAAGCCCTCGACGATGAATCGTGGTGCCGCGAGAAACCTTCGCTTGGGTGATGCTGCAAATACGGGACATAGGAACGGTTTTTGGGTTAAATGGGTGACTGCGTTAATGGAGAAAAACAGGAAATAGGGAATGGAATAAGTGATTGGCAGTCGAATTATCGAATGAGATAGGCGGAGTTTGGGAGGAGGTGTTGTGGGTCACTTAAAGGGTTCGCAAAAAGGGAGCCCTGAGGGAGTGGACCCTCAGGGCTCATGACTCTGGCAACGACCTACTTTCACACGGCCTTTCGCCGCACTATCATTGGCGCTGCAGTGTTTCACTTCCGTGTTCGGAATGGGAACGGGTGGGGCCACCGCGCTGTGATCACCAGAAAGCTGGTGTGGTCGAACAGAGCATGCCGAAGGGGGATATGGGAAAAAGGCCAAAGGGGGGGGTGGCTTTTTCCCGCGGCAATGCTTTTGCTGCTCGAACACACCAGGTTTCCGAAGACCCCAACGAAAAACGGACCGTAGGATATCGCAACTGATGCGTGCTGCCAGATATTGGGAAAGAACGAGGGGCAATCAAGGTCGACTGCTGTTCTCTTACATCTGCATATTGGGATTTATGGTTAGAACCCGCTGAGAAAGTCACAGAATCCGATAACAATCAGGAATAGCCTCAGCTAATTGATGGAAACCGGTTCAATGACCAAGCCGGACGAGTCATTAGTACTCCTAAGCTAAACACATTACTGGCTTACACTTGGAGCCTATCAACGTGGTAGTCTACCAC
>CAZSPO010000140.1:0-8904 GCA_964608775.1 uncultured Chthoniobacterales bacterium
CATGAGAATCAACCCGTCGGCGAGCCGGTCCGGAGCCTCATTGTAAAAGCCGCCGGTGGCACTGCCTCGCCCGTATTCCACCGCCACCAAGCCGTCCATGAGATTGCAGAGGAGCCGAAACTGAACACAGCCTGCGCCGACCCAAGCCGCCACCCAGAGAGCCGTGGACGGGGAGCCCGCGCCACCTGCCCAAGCGAAAACGCCACAGGCGAGCAGCGCAAAGCCGATGCTGGCGATGGATATCTGATTGGGCGTCACCCCGCTCGCAGCGAGTGCGCTCGCGAACTGTCGGAACAGGGGGAGACCACGGCTTTTCAATGGCCGCCGATTTTCGGACCCAGGTGATGCCATCACGGCGACTTTGCCGGGTTGATCCGCCGAATGCGATGGGGAAAGTGAGAGCGTTGCGTCAGAATAATTCGTCTGCCGCAAAAAAACGTTTCAGCTCAATCTGAGCATTTTCAAGTGAGTCAGAGCCATGCACAATGTTGAACATCACGTCCTTGCCGAGGTCGCCGCGAATGGTGCCGGGAGCCGCTTTCGTGGAGTCGGTTGGCCCCATCAATTCCCGGGCTCGCTCGACGGCGTTCTCGGCAGAGAAAGCTACGGCGACGACTGGGCTTGATTGCATGAAGCTCTTTAATTCTCCGAAGAACGGTTTATCGAGGAGGTGCGCATAATGTTCCTCCACCATGGCGTCGGTGATGGTGAACATTTTGCAGCCGCGGATTTTGAATCCGGTTTTTTCAAAACGCTGGATGACCTCTCCGCAGAGGTTGCGTTGAACGGCGTCGGGTTTGAGGAGGATGAGAGTGGTTTCCATGAGGGGGGGAGGTTAGCGGGCGCGAGGTGGCTGGCAACAGCGAAACTTGAGGGGGCATCTCCGTCCACCCCCCCCGGTTCATAAAACCCGTCGTGTTTGCTTGATCTTTTTGCGCATGGCTTTGTCATTCAAGCGGGTACGTATCACAACGGATACGCCCCCGCCTGAACTTCGCGCCCTGCACAAAAATCTGCGGCACAACCCCTTGCTGTTTTTATGAAACAGAGGGGTCCAGGGTAAGAGCGGGAGCTATCTACCTGGGTTTCTGTTGCGGGGCATCCGTCGGAGATGCGCCCGCTCTTATGACTCCTTCTTCACGGTTTTTGGATTGCCTTTGTGAGATGAACCACGACGCTCCTCTTCTATGAATGACCTCATGAAACCGATTGCTCCCTTCAGCTTTGGAATGGGAGACCGTTTCGGGCTTCAAGGCGAGGCGCAGCTCGAAGCCGTGGTCGCCGTCCGCGCAGCCGGCCTCTCGGTTTGCCCCGTCTGGAACAAATCAAACCGTGAACACCGCATTATCGGCACCCGACCCGACTCGGTCCGGGCCGAAGCTGATGCGGCCGTGCGGGCGCTCAGGTGGGAGGAGGATTATCTCGTGGATGCTGACCATATCGGTTTGGAAACCGTCGAACCCTTTCTGGCTTCCAGCGACTTTTACACTTTGGACGTAGCAGATTTTACCGGAAAACCGGCCGACACATCTGCCATCGAGGCCTTTGTGAAAGCGCACCGACATTTGGTTGGCCAGGTGTCAATCCCTGGGCTGGAGCCGCCGTTGGAGTTGACGGAATCGACCCTGCGGGAAACGGCTGGCAAGTTTTTGCTCGCCATGCAGGAGGCCGGTCGCATTTACCGACATATCGCCGATCGCAAAGGAGCCGGGTCGTTTGTGACCGAGGTCTCGGTGGATGAAACCGACGCTGCCCAAAGCCCCGCCGAATTGCTTTGCATCCTGGCCATGCTCGCGCGGGAGAAGGTGCCAGTGCAAACCATCGCCCCCAAATTCACCGGTCGCTTCAACAAGGGAATCGATTACGTTGGGGATCTTTCCCGCTTTAGCACGGAGTTTGAACAAGATCTTTGCGTTATCCGATACGCGGTGAAAGCATTCGGTTTGCCGCCCACCCTCAAGCTGAGCGTCCATTCGGGCAGCGATAAATTCTCGCTTTACCCGGTGATTCACCAGCTGCTCAACAAGTGGAATGCGGGACTCCATGTAAAAACCGCGGGCACCACCTGGTTGGAAGAGGTGATTGGCCTGGCTGCAGCAGGGGGGGAGGGGTTGGCCATGGCCCGACGCCTCTACGCCGGAGCCCACGCACGTTTTGACGAGTTGACCGCCCCCTATTCAACCGTCATCGATATCGATCCCGCCCGGCTCCCGGCTCCCGCCCTCGTCGAGCAATGGTCAGCGGAAGAATTCGCCGCTGCCATCCGCCATGTCCGGGCGGAGCCTGCTTACAATCCCCACATGCGCCAGTTGCTCCATGTCGGGTTCAAAGTCGCGGCCGAAATGGGTCAACCTTACCTGGACACCGTGCGGGCTCATCATCGTGAGGTCGGAGCCGGGGTGAAAAAAAACCTGCTCGAACGACACTTGCTCCCGATTTTTGGCTGACCCGGATGAACGACGGGCTGAACGAACGACCGCGCCCCCTCTGTTTTGTCCGGGTCACGAACGGGGTCGCATGCCGCGCAGCGTCGGTTTGTCGGGGAAGAGCGGGGGTGGCGATTGGCTGGTCAATTCGAAGCCGGTGACCACAAACTCAGGGAAAAACGAGTTGCTGGCTGCTTCATAAACGGTGTCGCCGGAGTAGTATCCCGTGATTTTATATTCGTAATTATGGTCGGAACCGACCCGCCCGGCCGCACGGTCGGGAGCCAGCTTTTTGTGCTCGTTGAGCATGACGAGTTTGGCCGTCTTCCATGGCTCACCTGGGGCGCGGAGATACCCCCAGTAATAGAAGTTCTCCCGATAATACCGGCGGCCGATGTAATAATTTCCGCGTGGCTCCTGGGGGATGGTTGGCGCAACCGACGAATAATTCACCGTGCCGGCAGTAAAGGTCGGCTGGGTGGCCGAATCAAAGTCGGAGGAAAAATCACTCGACGTGGTGCAACCGACCAGGCCGATGAAGCCAGTGAGGAGAAGAGCAAAGCGGCGGAGGAGCATGGGGATCAATCAGATTCACGAGCGTCGAGTAAGGTGCGCCAGGCGGCTTGATCGTGGGCGTCGGGTGGGGTGTCGAGGGTAAACTGATCCCACGTCTCTTCATGGGTCGTTTCTGCCCCCGGCGCAAGGGTCAACAAGGGGCCGAGTGATTCGACCTCCAACATTTCCTCGTTGGTGAAGGTCTCGAAATTGCAGCCCATATCGGGGTAGACCGCATCGGGATCCCAGGCGAAGCGTTTGCAAAAAATCGTTTGCCCCCGAACATAAAAAGCGCGGCCTTCCTCACTGCCAAGACCCAATTTTGTCGGACCGGCCTCGCCCTGGTGGAGCGTGATAAAATCGGCGGTGATCGACCAACGAGGGTCAGCCAAGTCGGTGTAAGGCCAGAGGATCATCCGGCGGTTGGGCAACAAATCTCGGGGATGCTCTCCCAAAGTCGGTTGGGGCAGGAGGAGAAAGCCACCCGGCTTCATCACGGAAAGCCCCCAAGGAGCGAGGGTGATCGGCTGCGGACCCTTGTTGCGGATGCGATGGGTGAGCGTCACCTGCGATCGGCCGGGCTTTAGGCGGATGGTCAATTCTTTCTGGAGCAACCAAGGGGGGGTGGCGGGGTTGAGGAGGGCCACCGTATCCTCGGCGGTTTCTTCCCAGGGCACCGGCGTATTGTCGGCGACATAGGTGAGGCTGTTGTCCTCCGGCGCAATCCAGAACCGGTGGCCCCCCCGGATTTTCCATTCGAACTCGTTCTGCCCGCCCAGCTGGTGGTCGTAGAGTTTAAAGAGGCTCTCCCCGTCCGGGAGCAGCCGGTAAGCCAGCACGCGCGGGCCGACATCGGTAGTGATAACCAGCTCGGCATTTTCGTTGCGCAAGAAAATGCAATGGGGATAGGAAAAGGCAGGGGCGATCTCGATCATGGATGAGATTAATCTTCCCTGTCTGGTGAAGGAGGAAAAGCCCGAACGTCGTTTTTCTTCTCTCTTTCCTTGAAGGGCATCCCCTTCTCTAGACCCCCATGGTTTCTTTCCCTTGGGGATTGTCAGTCCGGCGGCTTTCCGTCAGACTCCCTCTTGTCAATTCCGGCTTATGAAATTTACCCTTGTAAACCCCGCTCCAAACATTGCCCTCGCCATCTTGGATGGACGCCTTGACATTATCGGGGCCAACGAAATTGATATGCCATTCAGCACCACCGTAGCGGCGCAAGAGGTTCCTGTGCTCATCGATCTAGACAAGGTTTCTTTCATCAGCTCCATGGGACTCCGTATGCTTCTGGGCGCGGCCCAAGCGCTTAAACGGAAGAACGTCCATTGCGCCCTGGTCGCTCCGCAGCCGCTCATCAAAGAATCCTTGGCCACAGCGGGCCTCGCTGCTGCCCTTCCGATTTATTCCACCTTGGAAGAAGGCCTCGCCGCCACTCAGGCGAGCTAATTCCGGCGAGCTGGTTTTTAGCGGTCACAGTCCGGGGTCACCCCGCTTCTCGCGCCACGCGGACGCTTCCTGATTCCATCCCACGCACCACCACTCGGGTGCCCGCTTCAAGATATTCTCCCTCGGCGATGGCGTCGAGATACTGCCCGCTAACCCGTATTTTTCCCGATGGCCGCAAGGCAGAGACAGCCTCCCCAAGCGTCCCCGGCTCCGGCACGGCCGAGGGCTGTCCGATGACCTCCGGTGGAGCCCCGGCGATTTGGTGCAGAATCAAATGGCGATAAGCCGGTAGGCGGGGCAAGTAAGCGGCGAGCCCAATCGCCAGCCCGAATGCAAGAACAATGGCGAGCGCCAAATTAAATAGCGGCAGCGCAAACGCCCCAGGGTCGATCTGCCAACCGTCTGACGGATAATAGTCGACCATCGCCCAGATCAGCGAACCGAGCATCAAAAACCCTCCCACGATACCCGCTGCCAGCGTGCCTGGGATTAAAAAAATCTCCACCAACACCAAGGCCACCCCGATCACAAACAACAAGGTGGTGCCATGCCCGGTCAGGCCAGCAATGTAATGCCCGGTAAAAAAGAGCAAGAATGCCACCGCCGACGCGATCCCAGGCAGACCCAATCCTGGTGTTTTAAACTCCAAATAGGCTCCAGCCAGGCCGATAAGGAGAAAGAGAGGGGCCAGCCGGGTGATCCAAAGGGCAGCCTGTTCAAACCCGCTTGGGCGCACCGAGATCGTTTGGCGTGGCAACTCCAGGCGGTCAATCAACGCGTCCACAGAGCCGACAATCGCCTCGGCATAAACCGGTCGACCATCTATCCGGCGGACGGCTTCCTCCGCCGTGAGGGTGAGCAGAGATCCTTTGGGACTGATGATGACTTCCCCGATTTTCACCTCCGCATCAGCATCCAGAAACCCCGCCACCAGTTCGGGGTGATGGCCTTTTCGTTGAGCAACGCTCCGGGCGACACCGCCCACGTAAGAGATGGTTTTTTGCTGCATTGTCTTCGAGATCTCCTCCCCCCCCGCTGCAACAGGTGCGGCCGCCCCGATGGCTGAGACGGGGGCCATGAAAATTTCGTCGGTCGCCAGCGAAATCAAGGCACCGGCCGAGCCGGCATTGGAATTCACAAAGGTGTAAACGGGAATGTCGAGCCGGACCAACGCTTCCATCGATTCCAAAGCGGCTCCGAGCTCACCGCCGTAGGTGTTCATATCCAAAATGATTGCGCTGGCTCCGGCAGCGGAGGCTTCTTTGAGAGCCCGGCGAAGGTAGAGAAATTGGGCTTTGGAAATATCCGTGTGCAACTCCACCACCACCACCGGACCAGGAGGGGCCACGGCGAGGGGCACCGGTGTGGGAGATTGGGCAGCAGCCACCATCGGCCAGTGAGCGAGGGCGAACGCCAACCCCAGCAGGAAACGCGGGTTCATGAGCGAAAGCATAGACGCAAACTGACCAGTGCGCCACGGGCCGGTGATCGGATTTAACGCTTTGGATCGCTCAGATTCCTTCACCATCGAATCGCAGGTAGGTGTATCCACGAAGGGCTTGCTCGTAATGTTCAAGCAACTTCATCGCTTCGTTAGGCCGGAGTCGGTCCGAGCGGATGGCGGCGTCCACCTGGGTTTTCATCTGCCGCATGAGGAGCGGTTGATCCCACTGCGTCAAGCCGAGCACCTGGGCAATCGTGCTCCCTTCGATCACCTCTTCGACATACCACCCGAGCTCTTCATCTTCATCGAGGAAGATATGCACCTCGTTCACTCGACCGAAGAGATTGTGAATGTCCCCCATGATATCCTGATAGGCACCCATCAAAAAAACACCAATGTAGTAGGGCTGACCTGACTGGAGTGGATGCAGCGGCAAGGTGTCCTTCACATCGTTTAAATCGATAAACTTGCTGATCTTCCCATCCGAATCACAGGTGATATCGACGAGAGTCGCCTGCCGGGAGGGGCGTTCCCCGAGCCGATGTAGTGGCATGATGGGAAAAAGTTGGCCGAGCGCCCAATGGTCGAGCAGCGATTGGAAGACCGAAAAGTTACAAAGATATTGATCTCCAAGGGCTGTCTCCATTTCGATCACCTCCTCCGGACGGTAGCCATCGTCAAAAAACCCGACGATCGCTCGGGCAATCTCCCAGTAAAGCGTCTCAATCGTGGCTTTGTCAGCCAACTCAAGCAGTCCGAGATCAAACATGGTCTGAGCCTGCTCCTTGATTTCGCGGGCGTTATGGAGCTGCTCAAGGCGGTGCTCCCGGCTGAGCTCGGTCCGAATCTCCAACATGGCATGCACCAATTTGTGCGCATTTTCCGGGGCTTCGACCGCAGCCGTGTGACCATCTTTTTCAATGGAACCAAAGGCCTCCATCACGAGGACGGAATGATGGGCCACGATGGCCCGCCCGCTCTCGCTCACGAGCACGGGGTGTTCCACCGATTCGTCGTCGCAAATCTCCATGATCGTGTAAACGATGTCCCGCGCGTATTCGTGCAGGGTGTAATTGGTCGAACTATCGAAGGTCGTCCGGCTGCCATCGTAATCAATCCCCAACCCGCCCCCGACATCGACAAATCCCATCTCATGTCCCAGCTTCTTTAGCTTGCAATAAAATCGCGCGGCCTCCCGTGCCGCCGCATGAATGATCCCAATATCGGGCACTTGCGAACCGACATGAAAATGCACGAGCCGCAGGCAGTGGGCCAATCCGGCTTCGTGCAACCATCGGCTGGCTTCGAGCAGGTCGGCAGTGGGCAGACCAAACTTGGCGTTCTCCCCCCCGCTGGTCGCCCATTTCCCCGCCCCCTTCGATTGAAGCCGAACGCGGATCCCAATCATCGGCTCAACCTTCATTTTTTTTGATACTTCCAGAATCTGCCGAAGTTCTTCGAGCTTCTCGACGACCATGATCACCTGTTTGCCGAGCTTTCTCCCCAGCAGGGCTGTCTGAATAAAAAGCCGATCCTTGTAGCCATTGCAGATAATCAAGCTCTCCGGATCACGATGAATCGCTAGCGCAGCGAGCAACTCTGGCTTGCTGCCCGCTTCAATCCCAAAATGATACGGGGTGCCTGCCTCCACGATTTCTTCCACCACTTCCCGCAGCTGATTGACTTTAATCGGGAAAACTCCCTTGTAACTTCCCCCGTATCCCGCCTCGGCAATCGCTTCATGAAAGGCGGTGTGGATGGTCTTCACCCGATGCTGCAAAAGATCCTGGAAACGGACCACCAGCGGGAAGGCCAAGCCGCGCTCCCGCGCCTCCGCGATCACATCATGCAAATCGATCATTTGCCCGGCCTCTTGACCCGGCAGCACCCCGATGGTGCCCCGCTCGGTGATGGTGAAATAGCCAGCCCCCCAACGGTCGACGTTGTAAGTCTGGCGGGCGGCGGAAAGGTCCCACGGAGAGGAGTCGGAATGCATGCGGCGCATAGTAGAAAGCCTCGTCGGGAATGCAATCGGGTGTTTCTATTCGTCCCAAATTTCCCTTCACCACCCGGTGGCGTCCCCTTGTCAATGCCGAGTGATCCGGTTAGGCTCCCTGCATGAGCGCCACCGTTCTCCCCGTGCAAATCAGAGCCGTGGTTCCAGCCAGCGCCGGGCGCGCGGTCTTCATTGGCAATGATCACAAAGTTTTCATCATTTACGTCGACCGTGGGGTGGGGGATTCCATCCACATGTTCATGAATGGCACCCCGCGGGAGCGCCCGATTACCCATGATCTGATCGCTTCCATGCTCACAGCCTTCGGCGCGAAGGTGGAGCGGGTTGTCATCAACGACCTGCAAGGGAGCACCTATTTCGCCCGAATTATTCTCTCGGCGCAGAACGAGCTGATGGAGCGGAAAATCGTCGAGATCGACGCGCGCCCCAGCGATTCGATCGCCTTGGCCCTCCTCCAAGGCGCTCCGGTCTTCGTCTCGGAGACGGTCTGGGATGAGGTGGAAGATATGTCCGAAATCATTCGCCGCTTGGAAGCGGAAGGGATGGAGTCTGACTCGGACGAACCCGATGCAGACGACGAATCACCCTGATCGTCCACGCGGGAGCAGCAAAACCGCCACTTCCATCTCCGCTGTGTGCGGAAACATGTCGAACGGCTGAACCGCCGCCACCTCGAAGGTCGGCATGAACCGAGCCAGGTCGCGGCATAAGGTAGCCGGATCACATGAAATATACAGCAGCCGAGAAAGAGGCCATTCCCCCAATCGACCGATCAAACCAGGCGACAAGCCGGTGCGAGGCGGATCGACGATGACCACCCGGTCTCCCGAAGGCGGGCCATCGAGCCAATCGAGACCATGGAAAGCTTCGGCGTCGGCCTCAAGAAATTCCACCCCTGGCGGGGCCAGCCGCCGTCCCCGGCGAACGGCAGCCGGACTCCGTTCAACCGCCAACACCCGCCCAAACGCCGCAGCCAACGCCCGGGCAAAAAAACCGTCCCCGGCATACAAATC
>CAZSPO010000141.1:0-8894 GCA_964608775.1 uncultured Chthoniobacterales bacterium
TACGAAGCCAGAATCGGCGGGAACTAAACAGGGCAAAACTGAACACCGCAATGCCCGCGACGATGAGCAGATGCGACAAGGTCATGCCTGCAATCCCTGCTGGGCGAGCCAGCTTTGGAGTTGAGAAGTGTCAAAATCCGCGAGGAGGCGTCCGTCGGAGTAAATCAGGGTCGGCGTGAGGTTCTGCCCGGAGAGCCGCTTCATTTCGTTGTAAGCAGCGGGATCGGCCAAGACGTCCACCGGTTCGTAAGCCATACCGCGACGATCCATCCAGGTGACAGCATCGGTGCACCACGGACAGCCTGGTTTGAGGTAAAGGCGGGGGATCGATTCCTTCATGTGCCACGGTTCTCATGAGCGCGGGTGGAAAGCAAGTCGGCGAGTGGATTCCCACGACTTGAGGCGTCGGTTTTTACCCCAGTGTGTCACGATTTTGTAACCGACCAAAACTGGCAAGCGGAGAAAGGCAGATGCAAGGTGTGTAGATGGCAGGAACGGCATCGACGACGCTTAATGGATCCTTGTCAGGAACCACCCTCGCGGATCTTTGTCAGATCATGGGGGTCCGGACCGGGGTTCTTGAATTGCACCACGAAGAGCAGACCGCGCGCATTTACTTCAACCAAGGTGCCCTGGTCCATGCTGAGCTGGGAGAGTTGTTTGGCAAAGACGCGTTTCTGGATGCCGCCCGATGGCGTGATGGCAGCTTTCAATTTTTGAACGGCACCCTGCCGAGTTACGTGAGCATTCAGGACCGGGCGATGGCGCTGATTATGGAAGCGGCTGTGTATCATGACATTTGGGATCAGCTGCATGCCTCGGCGATTTATGAGGACACTTATTTACAGTGTCAGGCGGTCGATGAAGACCAGGTGGAGCGGGTGTTTGAAACGCCGATCCATGTCGAAATTTGGAATCGTCTCGGTGAACCCCACACCATTCGCGAAATCGTCGGCGACCTCATCCCAGCGGGTTACAGCAAGAACGATATCGTCACCGGCTTTTGGAATTTGCTCCAGCACCGGGCCATTCAACCCGTGGCCCGACCGAGTCCTGCCATGGAGCAACCGGTCGCCCGTTCCACGCCGGTGGCTCCTTCGTTGCCCGTCGCAGCGACTCCCAGCCCTGTCTCCCCCCGCCATGGTAGCCAGATGAGCGTCGTGATTGGGGGGATCGTCGCTCTGCTTGTGGTGGGCGGCGGGCTCGTCTGGTGGATGAACCGGGGCGGCGGGGATACCGCCCGTCCGGCCAATCCGGCGGTCGCTGCCTCAACTTCCCCGACCGCTCCTCCAGCCCCGAGTGCGGCGTCGCTTCCCCCCCCCAGTGACCCGGTCCTCTCCTCCGCCCCCGCCCCTTCCGAGGTGAGGGCTCCGGCTTTACCGCCCGACACCCTAGACGCCCTCGATTCTAGTATGCTGGTGGCGAATGAAGGCAATCAAGTCACTGTCATGGGCCGGATTGTGCGGACGAACACGGATCCGAAATCGGGGATCACCTTCTTAGATTTCCGGACCCGGCCGCGCGAGGGGTTTGTGCTGATTATTTATCCGGACGATCTCGGTGCTTGGGAAACGTTGGGGGCTCCCCTTGAGCTCTATCGCAACCAGCAAATTGCGGTACGTGGGCGGATCACCCTCTACAACGGATTGCCCCAGATCGCGCTCAAGGCACCTGAGCAAATTGAAATTCTCGCGGAATAATTCGGCCATTTCCAAGACCAGGGAACCAAGAGCGTCCACGTCCGAGCCGCTGCTTCGATTCGGCAAAAGAAGGGAAATAACGTTGCATGGAGTTAGTGGCTATTTTGCAGCGTAACCTCTTGGGCTTTCCAGCAGCCTCAACTGTTTCTCCGAGTGTCCGTTGCGCTTGGCGACTCCATGGGATGAGTTTTCCTCGACATTTTCATTTCCCCACTGGCTCCAGCCCGGCCGTGCAAATCGAGCGAACAGTTCTAAGTAGGGCGCTGGAGAGCAACTTTCAACAATATTGAAAACCTCATCAGGTTTTCGTGAATGTTCACGCTTGCGGGTTGGAAAGAGGTTCACCTGCGTTCTACCCGGCTGGAGAGTTCTCATACTCCCTTTGACGCCAAAGAGCAAAAGCTCAGTCACGTTTCGAAAATAAAACCCGACCCCCCGACCATCCGGCCCACCATCTTTCCGCACCTTGTACCAAACTATGTTGGTTTTATAGGTAAATCCCCATGCATCCATTACTTTAAGGCCTTCGAGCAACAATGCATTGGGAACCCAGAGATAGAGGTGAGACTGGGCAGCGGCGATTTTAGAGACCGGTAAATCCATGATTTCCTTCAGTTCCATCGTGGGATACCGAAGAAGCCTTTGGTGCTCGGGAGCGACTTTTCCGGTTCTGTTCTGAAACTGCCAGGGGGGATCTGCCAAAATTGTTGCGTAGGGCCCCTTGGCCTTTTGGAGAAGGTCTTCGCTGGGGTTCCTGTCTGTTATACTGGTTATTGGGCTCATTTGAGTGTTCATATAACCACAATCTCTCGGGGGGCGCCAATTAAAAGGAGGGGGCAGGGGTTGCCAACTCCTCGGCGAACTCGATCTTCTAGCTTTCTCCAGTGAGTGGTTGCCTCACCGAATTTATCAGAGACAAAAACCTGCGCCCACCCCTTTGCAAATCCGTGCTGTTCAGCAGCGGAAGCAATCATGGCACGCTGCCTTGACGTGGGGTTGTAGTCGAACTCACTCAGAGCATCGATAGAATCGATGCCCCGTTTTTCTGCGAATTCTTTCAGAACATCCTTAAGCGAAGCGTGAGGTTTTTCTCGCGATCCGGCTCTGCCCCATGACGAACGCCTACCTGGAGATATCCGACTGGCTGAGCAGGGTGAAGCCGCTACTCATCATCACGGAGCTGGAACATTCGTGGTCCTCCACATTGACCACCAAGGCCGGATAGCCGTTGGGTCGGGTTAACAGCGGGTAAATGAAGAAAATATTCACCTCCGCCATCAGCATGGTGGCGAGTAGTCGACCGAGGTCATTCGCGCCATCCCCCAATTCCACCACGACGACTTCCGTCGATCCGAAGGGGATATCGTGCTCGTGGAAGAGCGCGGTGACTCGCTCGGGATCGCTCACGATCAGACGTGCAATGGAGCTGTCTGTAGAATCTTGAACGCTGAGTGCGACGACTTCGACGGCTTGCTCGTTGAGGAGCTTTACTACGGAGAGAAGGGCTCCGACCCGATTTTCCAAAAAGACGGAAAATTGCCGGACACGCGGCCCTTCAAGTTTTTCGGTGGTGCGAGTGGGAGTCGAAATGAGGGACATCGTGAGAATCGGGCGCGAGGGTGGATCGAGTTATTTGTAAGCGTAGAGGAGGCAGACGGGAGCGGCGACACCTTCTCCCAACGTGAGACGGACGAGATATTTTCCACTAAATTCAGGAATAAAACCGGCCCCGGCTCGGCTGCCTTCCTGATAGGGCAACGTCTCCACCGGCTGGCCGTTCGCGTCGAAGAGCGAGAGAGTGAGGAGTTCGCCGCCTGCCCCCGCAGCACCGAGAAACCAGTAAGCATTCCCGGCATACAAATGCACGACCACGAGCTGGCTCTCCCCGCCAGTCAGTTCTCCGGACCAGTAACCGTCGCGGATTTTGAATCCATCGTTTTGAAAAGCCCCAGCGAGATCCAGCGCGGCGGCGCGGCTCTCCAAGGCCGCGTCGGATGCGGGCACTGACTGGGCACTGAGCCCGACTGGGCAATGCAGCAGCAAACCGAGGCTCAGGGCGATTTGGCAGCGTATATTCATTCCTTCTTGCTCATGGCAGCCGTCATGGCTCCGGCGAGGTCCCGAAGACTTTCGACCGTGGCCTCAGAAATTTCGGCCTCCTCTGGAATGGTCAGCAGCTCCTGAATTTCCAAAAGCGACTCTTTAAGTTTGCCAACCAGCGGGTCCGTTTGATGGCGCTTGGATAGCGCATCAAGGCGCGATCGTAAAAAGCCGGCCAGTTCGGGCTGGCGCAGAATGCGGGCGGCTTCCGGCGTATAATCTTCCAAAATAGCGGCGCTCACGACTTCCGCCCCTCGCATCCAGCCGCCCAGACCGACCAACACCACAAGGTCTTGATCCCTCATCTTGATCATGAGTTGCTCGACCTCATTCTGGGTGGCATCGAGCTCTTCCATCAAGAGGTTCCATTCGTTGTTCTCGGCAAACTCCGTCAAGCTGGTTCCTCGCACGATAATGTCATCCCCAACCCCGAGTGCTTTCGCCAAAGCCATGAGGTCGCGCCCCACATTTTTCACCTGCTGGCCATCCATCGCTTCCACCGCAACATAACCGTCCGTGAACAGGGTGCCCAGTGCGAGGGCGATTTGGACCCGGCTGGGGAAAGCGGTCGGGATCGGGGTGCGATAATAAGCCGGCCAGTTGGGTTGGGCCTGCTTTTCCAGAGCAGAAAAAAGTTCGCCCGGGGTGGGAATGGAAATTTCCTCGGTCTCAACGGCCGCTGCCTGCTCCGCTTCAGTTGGAAGCGTGACCGGGGCTTGAGGCATGTCATCCTGCGCCCGCCCCCACCCTGACGCGGCCGCGCAAATCAAACCCGTCAAGAGGATCGGTTTTAGGAGACGCAACACACCAGGACCATAGGCAGAGCGGTCGGGCGATGTCATGCGTGTTTTTCCGGAGCGAGCACGAAGGAAAGGCGGTTGCGATGGCTTGAACAGAGGGGGCTGGGGAGCACGGACGGGGGCGGCAACCGGTGGGTTCCTTCCAACTTGCCCATCCGGATTGCCGTCGAAGGGGTTCGATGCGAGCGGCCTCACAGAAGTCCAGCCCAACGAGAATATTCACGGTCAGAAGTCGAGCATTCATCACGAGAATGCACCCGAATGGGTGGGGAGCGTGAGGGAGGACTTGCGCCCATCCTTGCCGCTGGTTAAAGCCATGCTTTGTCTCTTATGTCGCCCCATCTTTTTTCGCTCCCTTGTTCCCCATGAAAATCGCCCTTGACGCTATGGGCGGTGATTTTGCGCCGCAGGCCACCTTAGCCGGATCAGCCTGGGCGCTGCGGGAATTTCCCCAAGTCGAACGCCTTTTTCTGGTGGGCGACGAGGGGGCGATCCAGGCGGAGCTCGCCCGCATCGAGTGCCGCGATCCTCGGGTGGAAATCATCCATGCCAGCCAGGTCGTCGCCATGTCCGATGGGGCGGTCGAAGCGGTGCGCCGCAAGAAAGATTCCTCGGTGAGTCGGGCGGTGGATTTGGTCAAGGAAGGCCGGGCCGATGCGATCGTGAGCGCGGGTCACACCGGAGCTGCCGTTGCTGCGACCACGATCAAACTCCGGACCCTCCCTGGGATTGAGCGGCCCGGCATCGCCACGATCATCCCGACGGAACACAACGTCTTTGTGCTCATCGACGCGGGCGGCAATATCGACGCCAAACCGATGCACCTCGTGCATTACGCCATCATGGGAGCACTTTATTCCCAGCACGTCCTCAAATTCCCCAACCCCACCATCGGTCTCATGTCGATCGGCGGCGAAGATGCGAAGGGCAGCGATTTTAGCAAGGAGGTCTTCAAACTGCTTAAGGCCTCCAAACTCAATTTCCGCGGCAATGTGGAAGGGCACGATCTCTTTGAAAACCCGGTCGAAGTCGTGGTTTGCGACGGGTTTGTCGGCAATATCGTGTTGAAAACCTGCGAGGCGCTGGCCCACGCCATTTTCACCTGGCTGAAGCATGAGTTGAAAAAAAGCCCCGTCCGCATGGGGGGTGCCTTCCTGGCTCAAGGAGCTTTCAAGAGCATCAAGAAAAAAACCAACTGGGAAGAATACGGCGGCTCCCCTCTGTTGGGGGTGAATGGCATTTGCATTATCGCCCACGGAGCCAGCACCCCTTTGGCCATCAAGAATGCGATTCGCGTGGCCGTCGAATCGGTGCAACAACAAGTCAACCCCCTGATCGTCGAAGGGGTGAAACCGTATCATGACCAAGCATAAAGTCCGGAACCCCCGCTCCCCGGAGCCGCCCCGCACCGTGTCGATCGTCGGCACCGGCAGTTATTTGCCCGAGCGAGTGATGACGAATGCCGATCTGGAACGGCTCGTGGAGACCTCCGATGAATGGATCGTCACCCGGACCGGGATTAAAGAACGCCGGATTGCGGCGCCGAGCGAGACCACCAGCGATATGGCCACCCGGGCAGCCGAAGCCGCCCTCGCTCAGGCCGGGGTGAAACCCGAAGAGCTCGACCTGATCCTCGTCGCCACCATTTCCCCCGATATGTTTTTCCCCTCCACCGCCTGCTTCGTGCAAAAGAAGCTGGGGGCGAAAAATGCGGCCTGCTTCGATCTTTCCGCAGCGTGCGCCGGATTTCTTTACGGATTAGAAGTGGCCCAACAATTCATCACCAGTCACACCGCCAATACCGTGCTGGTGATTGGGGCGGAGAAATTAAGTGCCCTCGTTGATTGGACCGATCGCAACACCTGCGTGCTGTTTGGGGATGGGGCGGGAGCCGCCGTTCTGCGGAACCGCGGGGATGTGCATGGTTTGCTGACCACCACGATGGGGAGCGACGGGAATTTCACCGATCTGTTGAACATTCCCGGAGGCGGTGCCGCTTGCCCGATCACCCCAGCCAACGCGGGCGACAAGCTGAATACCATCAAAATGGCTGGCAAAGAGGTCTTCAAACAAGCCGTCACCTCCATGCTGCGGGCGGCGCAACAGGCGTTGGGCCAATGTGGACTCGGCATTCACGACATCGCCTGCATTATCCCGCACCAGGCGAACATCCGGATCATCGAGGCGATTGCGGACCGGTTGAAAGTGCCGATGGACCGGTTCTTCCTAAACGTCCAACATTACGGCAACACCTCGGCAGCGGCGGTGGCCATCGCGTTGGATGAAGCCAACCGGTCGGGGCGCATTCAGAAAGGGGATTACGTCTTGCTGGTCGTCTTCGGTGGTGGCCTTACTTGGGCCAGCTCGGTGATTCAATGGTAACCTCAAGAATGACTTCACGCCCCATGTTGATTGATACCCACGCCCACCTCGATTTTCCCGATTTCGCCGATGACCTCGACGCCGTGTTGGAGCGCGCCCAGGCGGCTGGGGTCGAGCGGATGATTACCATCGGCACCACCCTCGCAAGCAGCCGTCGAGCCGTCGCCCTGGCGGAGGCGCACCCGATGGTTTACGCCACCGTCGGCATTCATCCCTCCAACGCCATGGAGGTGCCGGGCGATTTTATCCGGAGTTTGCGCGATCTCGCCGCCCATCCCAAGGTCGTGGGGTTAGGCGAGATGGGCCTTGATTACCATGACTTACCCGATCAACAGAAACCCGATCTCGCTACCCAAGTCGTTTCCGCCCTGCTCGCGTCGCGCCCGGAGGATTTTGAGAAGCAATTAGAATCGGGAGCCATCCGAGCCCGCCAAGCAGAAATTTTCGAGGCCCAGCTCGATTTGGCCGCCCAGACCGGTCTGCCGGTCGTGATTCATCAACGCGATAGTTGGCAGGATACCCTCGACCTGCTCACCCCGTGGTCCGGGCGGGTGCAAGGGGTGTTTCATTGCTTCGGCGGGAGTCCCGAGGATGCCGCCGCGTTGGCTGCCCTGGGGCACATCGTCTCCTTCACCGGGATCGTGACTTTTAAAAATGCCGATCGCGTTCGCGAAAGCGCCGCCGCCGTGGCTGAGGACGGTTTCATGGTGGAGACCGACTGCCCGTTTCTCGCTCCCGTGCCGCATCGGGGCAAGCGCTGTGAACCAGCCCACACCGCCCTCACCGCCGCCGCCATCGCCGCCGCACGTGGGGTGGATCCGCAGCAGACAGCCGAGTCGACCACCGCAACCGCCCTCCGTTTTTTCCGATTTCCGAACCTCTGACCCCACTCCTCTCCATGTCCATCCGCCTCTTTATCGCCGGCCATCGTGGCCTTGTCGGCAGCGCCTTGGAACGGGCCTTTTCTGCTGATGCCCAATATGAAATCGTAACCCGCACCCGGGCCGAGCTCGATCTGGCCGACCGCCCGGCTGTCCGGCAATTTTTCGAAGCCGAACGTCCGGCCCGGATGATTGTTGCGGCGGCGAAAGTCGGGGGGATCCAAGCCAACCACGATTTTCCCGTCGAATTTCTCCTGCAAAATTTGCAGATTCAAAACAACCTCATTGAGGCCGCCGCCGATTTTGGGGTGGAAAAGCTCCTCTTTCTCGGCAGCTCCTGCATTTATCCGAAATTTGCGGAACAACCGATCCGCGAAGACTCCCTGTTGACCGGAGCGCTGGAGCCCACGAACGAGCCGTATGCCCTGGCAAAAATCGCCGGCATCAAACTCTGCCAGGCTTACTGGCGGCAATACGGTCGGCATTTTCTCTCGGCCATGCCGACGAATCTCTACGGCCCCCGCGATAATTTCGACCTGCAAAACTCCCATGTGCTCCCGGCGTTGATTCATAAGTTTCACCTAGCAAAAGTGCAGAACGCTCCGAATGTCACGGTCTGGGGGAGCGGTTCGCCCCGGCGCGAATTTCTTTACAGCGACGATCTCGCCGCTGCCTGCAAGCTCCTGCTTGAGACTTATGACTCGCCGGAAATTGTGAATATCGGGTGCGGCGAAGATGTGACGATCAAAGAACTGGCCGAGACCGTTCGGGAGGTGATTGGGTTTCGCGGCGAGCTGGTTTGGGACGCGACGAAACCCGATGGCACCCCACGAAAGCTTCTCGATATTTCGCGGATGCGAAGCCTGGGCTGGGCTCCCCAGGTCGATTTGCCGACCGGCATCCGGCTGGCCTACGACTGGTTCCTTGCCCACGCAGCCTAGCGGCCAAGCAGAAGGTGGCAAACCGATGCGCCGGTTTTTTGTCAGCCAACGTTTTTGCGCCGCCCCTGCCGGGGCGGATTCGAGGGGGGG
>CAZSPO010000142.1:0-8885 GCA_964608775.1 uncultured Chthoniobacterales bacterium
GAACCAGTACTCGATGGTAATGGCATCGCCACCATTGGCGAGCGGAGGCGAGGGACAATCGAAGATTTCGACATAATCGTCTATCCCATCAAAGTGTAGGCCATTGTCGGTGGTGAAAGGCGGAACTGCGGGAATCGGTTCCGGCGCACTTTGCAGTTCATACGCTCCCAGGTCCACCGTGCCGTTGTTGAAAAAGCGGGGGTTGCCATCCAAGTCGGTGGTGATGCCTGCGGGGACGGCCGCATTATCCCCCGCATCAATAGCCGGGGAGCATTCCTGCAGGCGCAGATCGCCACTGGCGGCATCCACAAAGAGGGGGTCGGCATCCAGGTTGCCGGTACCATCCCAACCGTCCTGTACTATAGAATAGGTGACATAAGTACTTGCGCCATGATAGTTAGAAAAAGTACTGGTGTTACCCCAGATAATACAGTTTTTAAAGCTTGGTGTTGCGCCATCAATTGCTTCCGAAACACTGCCCTCACTGGATGAATTGCCCGAAAAGGTACAATTGACGAATTCCGGAGAGCTGTTGAATTGAACCCTTGTAGCACCGCCACCGAAATGCGCCCAGTTACCAATGAATGCACAATTGTAAATTTTCGGAGAAGAACTCTCATTAGACATTGCTCCGCCACTTTGATTGGCCGAAGAATTTTGTAGAAATATGCAATTTCTGATGACTGGTGAGGAGCTGTAATTTTCCATACCGCCGCCGTGACCGGAAACGGAAGCTATCACACTACGCAATTGCCTTCCCTTGGTTATTGTGAAACCATCAAGTATGGCAGTATTTCCAATAGAAAAGTTCCTGATAACGCTGTAACTGTTATCGTCGATAGTGTTTTGATCACCGATTTCTCCGCTGAGGATAGTCACATTGCTTACCCAGTCACGATCGCCCAGGTTTGTTTCTGTACCATTAAAGCCGCCGTAGATGGCCACGCCATTGATCATAGAAAAAGAAATACCCCGGTCGGTCCCGCTGGTAGGCTTATAGGTACCTTCCGCCACCCATATCTCTGTCACATCCGGGCAGGAAGCGGCCAGGGCCAGGGCGTCCTGCAGGTCGTTGAAGGCGTCGGTCCAGGAGGTGCCGTCGTCATTGCCACCGGCATCATCGTTGACGTAGAGGATGCTGCCCGGGCAGATGAAGGCACTCACTTCCGCACTGTTCACGCTGGTGAGGTCGTTGGGGTTGTCGCGATAGTAACGATATCGCTCAAGGGTATCCTGGAGTGCTCCTACTGTAGGCAGAAATGGCTGGAATGACAGGGAGGAAGGATCATTATATGCCTGATAAACCTCAAGGGAATCGGCCGTGTGCGCCGGGGTGAAGGTGCGCACCACGAAGTAGTTGGTACCGCCGGGCAGGCCCGTCACGGTGAGGTCGGTAGCTGTTTTGCCGCCGGTGCTTTCGGTGGTGCCGTAAGAAGTGTAGGGACCGCCGGGGGATTGGGAAGCCAGCACCTCGTAGTAGCCGCCGTCCCAGGTATAGCCGATGGGCGTCCAACTCAGGGTGGCTTCATTGGGGCCACCTGGCGTTACCTGCACATCCGTGGGCGGCACGGTTTGGGTGTCGCGCCAGCCGGGCAGTGCATTATCTACAGGGCCGGGCGGGGTGTTGACCACGTCAAATTTGTTGTAGTCAATTCGTCTTTCACTTGACGGTGGAAAATTGACAACATTGGGCGGCAAAACCCCCTCGAATTGGTTGCCACGATAAACAAAAACATTTGCCACATTATTCGGAAATGTCCCCCCCACCGGGGTCTGAATAATAAACTGAATATTACCCGGCATATCGGGCGGAATAATGCCGCCTATGCCGCTGTTGGTAATATCTAACACCCCGAAATTGGGAAAACTGGTCATGCTATTGCCCAGTAAATCCTGCAAGGTGCCGGTGAGGCCGGTATTGTTGTCCAGGCGCAGGATGTTCAGCTTGGAGAGGTTGGTGAGGTCTTTGGCGGTGGCGGGATTGTTGGGGTCGGTCCAGCAGCCTGTTATCTGCAGGGTGATCAACTCGGTCAGTTGGTTCAGCTCCGCCGGGAAGTCGGTGGTGAGTTTGTTGGCGCCGCAGGAAACCTGGATTTCACTGACCCGTCCGTTATTGCAGATCACGCCCGGCCAGTCGGGGGCTGCCACCGGGCAGGGGTTGCCGCTGCCCCAGCCGAAGGCGACGTCCCAGCCGTAGTCGTCGCGCAGGGTTTCCATGATTTGCAGGTCGGGTGGGCCGACCTGGGCGCTTGCCTGAAAGCACATCACACAAAGGAGGGGAATCCAGAGCAGGTTTTTATCTATGGAAATAATGCTTTTCTCAAAAAGGTAAAGTATAGATTTATTCTTCATGTTCGTTGATTAAAATTCATGGGTATTTTCATCCACAAGAAAGCCGAAATAAGTGAGAAGGGAGTGGACTTTTTGGCCAAAAAGGTGGAGAAATGGGACGTAAAACGGGAGAAAACCTAAATCTTGCTGGGCGGCAGGCCGAAGGCCTTTTTGAAGACCCGGCTGAAGTACTTGGGGTCGTCAAAACCGACCTGGTAGGCGGTTTCGCTGACGTTCATCTTTTGGGTCTGCAATAACTCTTTGGCTTTGGCCAGCCGCATATCCCGGATGAGAGCGGAGGGGGGCTGCCCGGTGAGGGCAGCGAGCTTGCGATGCAATTGTCGCGGGCTCAGGGCCAGGCTTTGGCTCAGGTCTTCTACGCTAAAGGCAGCGTCGGAAAGGCGCTGCTGAATGATATTCCGGACATCTTGCAGAAAGGCTTCTTCGTCCGACAGCCCCGGCTCGACCGGCGGTGCGGGCGGGCCGTCAGGGTTTTGGTGTTGCCGGGCGAATCGTTTTTGCAGCTTGCGCCGCTGCTCGAGCAGGTTGGCGAGGGTGGCCCGCAGCTCTTCCTCGTGAAAGGGCTTGGCCAGATAGGCGTCGGCGCCCCGACGCAGCCCGGCAATACGATTCTCTACCCCGGCTTTGGCGGTCAGCAATACAATGGGAATATGGCTGGTGCGCAGGTCGTTTTTCAACAGTTCACACACCTCAAAACCGTCTTTTTCGGGCATCATCACATCGGAGACGATGAGGTCAGGCACGGTTTCCAGGGCTTTTTCGACGCCTTCCCGGCCGTTGTAGGCAAAGTCGAGCTGATAATGACGTCCAAGGCAGGCCTCAAGGTACTCGGCTACGTCGGGATGGTCCTCGATGATCAACACCTGGCCGCCGGGAGCGGTAGCTGGGGAGGGGCGGGGGCCTTTCTCGATTTCAGGCTGAGGCATCGGCCTGACGCTGCTTTGCTGCCCGGCAGGCAGAGCGGTATTGGTGATGGGGAGCAGCACGGTAAAGGTGGTTCCTTTTCCCGGGGTACTCTGTACGTCTATTTGTCCGTTCATGGCCCTGACCAGTTCCCTGCTCAGAGACAGTCCGATGCCCGTTCCTTCCGTGTGTGGAGATTGGGATTTTTCCACCTGATAAAACCGCTCGAAGATATGGGGGAGGTGTTCCCCGGGGATGCCTTCTCCGGTATCGCTCACCCTGATTTCCAGGGTCTGCTGTTTTTGGAATTCGGTTACCGCCGCCTGCAGGCGAACTTCTCCGCCGGAGGGGGTGTGTTTGAGGGCGTTCGACAGCAGGTTGTAGACGATTTGCAGCAGGCGTTCGGGATCGTAGTCCATGAGGATGCCGGAAGCCGGGCTTTCCAGCCGGAGCTGCACTTTCCGGCTGTCGGCAAGCGGTTGTAGATTCTCTACGATCTCGTGCAGGAAGGGGATGACGTCATCCTGGATGTATTTGATCCGGAGGCTGTCGGATTCCAGTTTGGCCAGATCCAGGATCTGGTTGATCAGGCGCAGGAGGCGCTCCCCGCTGCGTTGTATCAGTTGCGTTTTGTTTTTTTGCCCCTTGTCGACCTGTGATCCGAGTTGCCTGGAAGCGCCGAGGATCACGGTGAGCGGCGTGCGAAATTCATGGGTGATGTTGGTAAAAAAGCGGTTTTTGAAGGCGTCCAACTCTTTGAGTCGCCGTGCTTCCTGCAATTCCAGTTTTCGGCGAAGTCGGTAGCTGGAAAAGAGCCAGACGGATGCTGAGAGGAGCAGGGCGTACAGCAGGTAGGCGGTGGGGGAGGCCCAGAACGGGGGGTGTATGGTAAACTCCAGCAGGGCCGGCTGTTCGCCCCAGCCCCGAAAGCCATCGGGGTCGTTATTGCTGCCCAGCACGCTGAAGGTGTAGCGGCCGGGTTTCAGGTTGGCAAACTGTATGCTGTTACGGGCGCCGAGCTCCACCCATTCTTCCCCCTCATCGCCTCCCAGCACTCGATGGCGCAACAGCTGGTAGCGGTACTGGTTTTGGGCGGGATGGGTGAATTCGAGCGCGGCGAATTCGAAGGTGAGCAGATTCTCATCGTGGGCCAGGGAAAGGGGGGCGTCGCCGCCGGCAGAAAGTACATGCAGGGCGTTTTTGTTGTTTACCTGTATGCCGACAATATGGGTTTGCGGCCGGTGCTCGTTGAATTGCAGGCTGTCGGGATGGAAAATGGTTAGCCCACTGACCCCGCCGAACACCAGCCTGCCGTCCTTCATTTTCAGGTAACTCGAACTGTTGAACTCATTGCCCGGCAGGCCGTCGGCATAGGTGAAGTTTTTGACGGTTTCTTCCCGCACATGAAAGCGGCAGAGCCCCTTGTTGGTGCTCATCCAGAGATGTCCGTGATCGTCGGGCAGTATGCCGTAAATCACCTGGTCCGGAAGGCCCTCGTTCTTGCGGTAATGTTTGAATTTTCCGCTCTGCCGGTCCAGCCGGTTGAGGCCGCCGCCTTTGGTGCCGACCCACAGATAGCGGCTGGGCTCCAGGGGGTCTTCGGCTACGGAAAGTACGGTGTTGTAGGACAGCGAAGCCGGATCGGAGGCTTCGGTCCGGAAGTATTCATAGCGGTAACGATCATGCTCGGGTGTGGCTCTGATAAGTCCTTCGAAGCCGGTAATCCAGATCACGCCTTCCGAGTCTTCCAGGAAGTCCAGGATGAAGTAGGAATAGGGGGCGAGTTGTTGGGGGGAGTTAAATGGAAAATGCCGGATCACGCCGTTATCGGGATGGAAGCGGGAGAGTCCTTCCTCGCTTACCCGGAGCAGTTGGCCGTTTCGGCAAAATTTTATTCTAGAAGTGCCGGCATCTTCCCAGGAGTACGTTTTCAACGCTTTGGAACGGGCATCTATGCGCAGGAGCACTTGGGGTTCGGGAAAGCCCCAGCAGTTGCCTGCCCGGTCGAAGGTGGGTAAAAAAGGAGGCCATTTTTTGGGCAAGTCCGCAAAAAAGGGATTAGGGAGCGTCCGGTCAAAATCGGGGGATGGAAAAACCACTCCCGGAGTAACTCCGCTGATCAGATTTCCGCGGGGATCTTCCACCAGGTAGCGATGGGAAATGCCCTGCTGACAGCTTTGGAATTTGGGTTTTTCCGGCTTGATTTTCAGGATGCCGAATCCGGTGGAGCCTATCCAGGCGATCCCGCTGCGGTCGACCCACATACATTGAAAGGCAAGATAATGGCTTTGCACCACCGGGTCTTCGGAGGCCCAGGTGAATTCGGGTTTTCCGCCCCGGGCATATTCTTCAGGCCGCCATTTTTCCAGTTTTTTCTCCTGCAGGACCCACAAGTATCCCTCCTCATCAAAAAAGCAGAGATCAACAGGCCGGGCGCGTCCGAGCTTTCGGGGGCCGGAAGCCGGGCTTCCCCACGCCCACAGATCGGTCTGCTCGGTTTCCAACCAGATGTTTCCGTTTGGATCTGCTCCCAGGATCCGGGTAGGCAGCCCCCGGAACGCTTCCGGCGCCATTCGTCCGGCAGACCGGTCGTACCGCAATAGGCCGTTGCCGGATCCACACAGCAGTTCCCCCGCGGCGGTCACTTGCAGGGAGTAATTGGGCGCGCGCTGGCCGGGGGGGAGGGCCTGTACCTTGCTCACCGAACATGCCGGGAAAGCGCTGTTTTCCTCTTGGGCTTTGCGGAGGGCCTCCTCCGGCTTTCGGATGCGCCAAATCTGCTCTGCATCCGTAAAAAAGATGCTTCCGTCGGGCAGCTCCGCGAAGGAGAATCCATCCACCCCCCGGGGCGCTCCCTGAAAAAGAGCATCGGGCAGGTGATAAAACCGCCTGCTGACCGGGTCATACAAGTCGATGCCGCCCGGCAGCTTCAGCCAAATTCGGCCCCGGCTGTCTTCAAACAGGTGGTACACCTCACTGGAAGAAATGGCGTAGGGGTCAAAAGGATTGGGAGCATAGATTTCAAAACGGTATCCGTCGTAGCGGTTCAGGCCATCCTTGGTGGCGATCCACAGAAATCCGTCGCGGCTTTGCAGGATATCGAAAACCATGCCCTGCGACAGGCCATCGTTGACGGAAAGAAGCTCAGACTTCCCGGGGCTTTGTCCGCAAAGCAGACAAGCCTGGCACAACAACAACAGACCGAACAGGGATTTCATAACGCCTGATCTTTATGCTCTACTCTCCACCCCTCTACTGCCTTTTGCTCCGTCGAAAAGTTAATCCCTACCGCCACTTTCTTCTTGGGGGAATCCTGATAAGGCGACAGGTAACCTTTCTCCCGGATTTGCTGCAGCGCCGCCTCTGCGCTGCCATCCAGCTTGAACTCAAAGGCGTAGATGTAGTGTTCATTTTCTACCAGGGCATCGCAACGACCGTGAGCCGTATGCACTTCAGACCGGATATAAGTGCCCAATAGGGAGAAGATCAGGTGGACGAGGGCGTGATAGAAATGCTCGTTCTCTTTTTGCCAGAGATCGTAGGGAATGGAGGCGAAAAGGCTGTTAATGGTGGAAATAACCGTTTCCATATCATTCGTTCTCAGTGCTTTCAACAACCTTACTACCGGACTTAGCGGATCCACAGAAAGATTGTCCTGGTAGGCTTGCAACAGATATTGTTGCATGGAGAAGCGCACTTCCTGATTGGGGTACCGCAGGGTGTACAGGTACAAATCCTTATCGTAATGATCGATGGTCAGGTAGCCGGTTTGGAACAGCAAACTGGTCGGGTTCAAAGCGGAAATGATAAAGCTGTTGAGCTGATTCTCCGAGACTTCCAGATGCTCAATATCGTAAAAATGGTGTTTCTTTAACTCTTTGATCAAAAAGGTAGGCGTGCCTGTTTCAAACCAAAAGTTTTTGAAAGAACCGGCATCCAGAAATCGAAGCAGCGAGAAGGGGTTGTACAAGCGATCCAAGCCGTTCCAAGAATAGCCGTTATACCAATGTTTTACTTTTTCCAACAGGGCAGGAAGCGGCATTTCTTCCTGCTCAGCGATATGCTGCAAAGGAGTTAAAAAGTAAGCCTCCACTTCTTCCTGCGTAATGCCGAGTAATGTGTCCGTATACCGATGCAAACTGATATTGCTCAGGTTATTCAACTCCGAAAAGATACTCACTTTGGAAAAGGCAGATACTCCGGTAATAAACACCAATTCGAGATAAGGGTCGCTATCCTTAATGACCGAATAGAAGTTTTTCAGCGTTTCCCGATTGGCTTCGGCTTGTTCAATATCATCAAGATAATCGATGATCGGTTTGTCGTACTCATCCACGAGCAGCACCACTTTTTGACCATACTTCTGGTAAGCTTTCCTGATCAGATCTTCCAGCGGGTTTTGAAATTTACTTTTATTCAGCTCTATGCCCAGGTTTTCTGCTTCCCTTTTCAGGCCAAAGGCAATGGCTTCTTTCAGGGGGTTGTCCTTGTAGGAAAAGGTAGCAAATTTTAAATGAACGACCGGATGCTGCTCCTCCCAATCCCATTGATCTTCAATCCACAATCCTTTAAACAGGTCTTTCTCCCCATTATACAATTCTTTTATCGTAGAAAGCAGCAGCGATTTGCCAAATCGGCGTGGCCGGGAAAGGAAGAAGTAATCTCCGTTTTTCAAAAAACGGAAGATCTGCTCTGTTTTGTCTACATAAACAAAGCCTTCCTCACGTATTTTACGAAAATCCTGTATGCCGATGGGATATTTCATAAGGATAAAGATACGAGCTTTTGAGTAAAAATGAGTAGAAAGTTGAAAGTAGAAAGTTTGTAAACTTTATACTCATTTCAACTTTCTACTTTATACTCCTCCACCACCTTTTGCGCCGTCGAAAAGTTAATCCCTACCGCCACTTTCTCCTTGGGGGAATCCTGATAAGGCGACAGGTAACCTTTCTCCCGGATTTGCTGCAGCGCCGCCTCTGCGCTGCCATCCAGCTTGAACTCAAAGGCGTAAATGTAGTGTTCGTTTTCTACCAGTGCGTCGCAACGACCATTAGCCGTATGTACTTCTGATCGAATATAGGTGCCCAAAAGGGAGAAGATCAGGTGGACTAGGGCGTGATAGAAATGCTCGTTCTCTTTTTGCCAAAGATCGTAGGGAATGGAGGCGAAGGCGCTATTCAGGGTCACTACTACCTTTTCGATGTCCTTCACGGCAAGAGCTTTAGCCAGGGCGACAACCGGAGCGAGGGCATTGCCCGGATATTTTTCCTGATAGACCAGCAACAAATGTTGCTGCATGGAAAAGCGTACCTCCTGATTGGGGTATCGAAGGATGTACTGGCGGAAGGTCTTATCGAAATGATCAATCGTCAGGTAGCCGGTCTGGAAAAGTACACTGATGGGATCAAGAGCGCCGGCATGGAAGCTCGTCAGTTGCTCCGGGCTGGCCTCCGCCTGCTCAACATCATAGTACTGATGCTTCCGCATTTCCTTGACCAGGAAAGTCGGCGTGCCCGTTTCGAACCAAAAGTTTTGAAAAGTATACTTCTCCTTAAAAAACCGCAGGAGTGAAAATGGATTGTACAGCCGTTCTTCACCTCCCCAGGAATAGCCATTGTACCAGTTTTGCA
>CAZSPO010000143.1:0-8863 GCA_964608775.1 uncultured Chthoniobacterales bacterium
GAGGACGACCTGCGCGCGGTGCTCCGCCACCCGGCGAAAGTCGAGCACACGTTGGACGAGGTCCTGCATCCGCCGGCTCAGGGCGCGCACTTCCTCGGCGATGCGACGGGTGTTGTCGGGGTCGGTCGCCCGAGCCCGGAGAAGATCGGTGTTGAGGGAGACGGCGGTGAGAGGATTTTTGAGGTCGTGCACAACCATACTGAGGAGGCGTTCCTGCTCGGCATTGAGCTGGGAGAGATCGTCCCGCACCAGGGTGAGATCCGCGACCAGGGCCTGATGCTGTTGATTGGCTCGGCGGAGGAGGAGATTCCAAAAAATGACCACCAAAAGGAGGCCCACCGCGAGAGTGCCTCCGATGATCAGGGCGCTTCGGACTCGGCCCCAAACGATCAATTCTTCATAGCCGATATTGAGCCAGGCATCGTAAAGCCGAACCTGTTCCCGCAGAGGAAGTTGCGTGAAGGCGTGCTCCAGGATCGGGACCAGTTCAGGCCAATCCGGGCGGACGGCGTAACGAAGCTCGAACGCCAGCGGGGTGAGCCCAGCGATCCGGAGCTGGGTCATGTCATGCGAAGCAATCAAGGAGGCGGCGTTGGGGAGATTCGTGAGACTGACATCCGCTTGTCCTTCGGAGACGGCTTGGAAGGCTTCCAGCTTTGAGCCGAAAAGGGTGAGCTGAATGTGCGGAGCCAGTCGGGCAATTTGCCTAGTGACAACATGTTCGCGGGCCATGGCAACCCGGAGCCCGGTCAAATCCTCGAGATTAAGGCGGCGCTTAAATTTCTGGTCGGCCACAATCACGACCGGGGCATTGTAATAGGGTCGGGTGAAAAGAAAGTTCCGACTCCGCGCGGCATCGTAAGAGGTGGAGGCTAGGACGTCGACTTCGCCAGCCAACGCTTTGCGATAGACTTCTGCCCAATTTTTTCCGGTGACAAATTCTACCTGCACCCCAAGCTGCCGCGCAAGTCGTCGAGCCAAGTCAACGTCAAACCCGCGCAATTGGCCGAGGGCATTCACACTGGAAAAGGGGGGCCAATCGGGGTCGCATCCGATGCGAATGACTGGGTGGGCCTTGAGCCAGGCTTCCATTTCGGGGGTCCACGAGACCCGAGGGTGAAGATCGGCAGGCAGGGGGGATTGTTCTTCCTGACTTCGGGCGAGCGGGAGCGCCAATAGACCGAGCACCAGCCCGCAGAGAAAAAGCAGCGTCCCCCGCCGGGTCACGGCAGTCGGCCGGGATGAACTGCATGCAAAAACCGCTGCCACGCCCTGATTAAAAGGGCTTCTTTCGCCTGATGAAAAGCAGAAACCCTCGGGGGAACTTAAACGACGACCCGGTCGATCAAGATCTCGCCGAGCGCTTCCGATTGGACGACCCGGAGCTGTTTCAATCGGATCAATTCGAGAAGGGCAAGGAAGGTGACGACGATCTCGGTGCAGGAAGCGGCTTCCGCAAAGAGGTCGGTGAATCGCAGAAGCGGCTCCCGGGCGGCCTGGGCGAGAATCGATTCGATTTTATCGGCAACCGTATAATTCTCCTCAAAAATCTCCCGGAGATCTTCCTTCTTCTCCCCGATGCGTTTGAGCACTTTCTGGAAGGCATTGATCAAATCAAAAATGCCGACGTCCCCGAGCATCCGGACCTCCTCGTCATCGAAATCCGGCTTGTCCGGCAACCGCCCGAACAAGCTCTGCCGCAACAGCTCCCGATCCTGAAGGCGGGCAGCGGCGTCCTTAAACTTTTTGTATTCCACCAGCTGCCGGATCAAATCCCAACGCGGATCCTCTTCCTCGGCTTCGGCTTCCGGAGGTTGCTGGCTGACGGGAAGCAGGCTCCGGCTCTTCAGATAGATCAGATTTGCGGCCATGACGACAAACTCGCCGGCCACATCGATATCGAGCATTTTGAACGCCTCCAAGTATTCCAGATACTGGCCGGTGATCCGTTCAAGGGAGATGTCGTAAATGTCGATCTCATCCTTTTTGATGAGATAAAGGAGCAGATCGAGCGGCCCTTCGAAGACCTCGAGTTTGACTTTATAATCGACTTCCATAGATGCCGCAGCACTTTCGGAGGCCGGTCGAGCCAACGCAAGCGTCTTCCCAGCTAATCGGCAGACGCGATTCCGAAGATACCAAACAGTTGCTTGCTTAGGTCGCCTTGCAAGCGACAACGCCAATACAAAAAATCATCCATTCCTGTGAGACTAAAGACCACAACATGCCAAACAATGCCCTTTGCGGGCAACCGGTGCCCTACCTCAATGGGCCGGAAAATTCAGCTTATTGCAAAATCATCCTGATTCGGTCATGTTCCACTCCTGCCCCGTAAGATTCGACATCTGATTCGCGATTTCCAGCAAGCTGGGTTCGATTAAATTGCAGGTTCGGCAAGGGATCTCACCGAAAGTCTGTACATGATCGCTACCGTGGTGCTGTAACTCTCAGCGGTAAGGATGGTGCCGATGCGAAGAACGACCAAGAACGCCAAGTGAAGAAAGCCATCGAGGAGACAGAACCATGAAGACAAGTGACAAATATCAGAAGTGGGTGGAATGGTCCGAAGAAGACCAAGTCTACATCGGTAAGTGCCCTGATCTCATTACGGGTATTCGTGGAGATGACCCTGTGAGCGTTTTCCGTGAACTCAATGAGGTTGTGGAGGACGTTATCCAGCATTTTATTTCGGTAGGGCGGCAACTTCCCTCTAAACGGGTTCACCCGATGATGGAAGTGTCTGCGTAACCATGCCCCAGAGGCCATCGGTGTTGAAAATTAGCGTTAACCAGAGGCATAAGAATGTCGCAGGAAAGCCACCAAGCACGGAGCGTGACAGCGGGTAGGTGTCCGATGCATCGCGTTGTGCTTGTCGTGATTATTGAAGCGCGTCGTACCGGAGCGCTCCGTTTTGCGACGTCTGCCAGTACGCATTCGACCTCATCTCAAGGCAGGTAAGCCATCCGCCGCCGTGCGCAAATGTGTCAATGCAGACTGCATGGCCGAAATCGAGAGGACTCCCACTCCTCTGTGCGCTATGACCGCAAATCATTCGCCGCCCCGATACATGTGGACTTGGCTCGCCGACAAACTCCCAAAAAAGCATGTAGTCCGGCTGATCAGCCAGTGAAATATCGGGACAAGCGTTGGCGTGGACAAAAAAGTCAGTCGCAGTCTCATGGTAAGGAATGGTTGAGTGGAGAAAGTCCCAGTGTGCATCTGGAATATCGGCGAAAGTGGATGCGCCATAGGAATCCAATGTCGTATCCCCTCTATAGTTGAGCCACTCGGAGAGGTTTGCTCGCTGGTCTCTCGCCTTGAGCATCATGATCTCATGGTTGCCTCGCAAGGAGACGAGCCGACAGCGGCCGCGCAACTCCAGTAGGAACTCAATGACTCCTCGGCTGTCTGGGCCACGGTCAACGTAATCCCCAAGAGTCACTACGGTGTCGGATGCATTGAAGGCAAGCTCCTTATCCAAATGGCGCAATGCCTCACTGCATCCATGAATGTCTCCGATGGCGAACAGGCGCATTGTCAGTGTTATGGCAGAAGACGTTGTTCGAAAACAACAATTTTACCGAACGCCCAATCACCAATGCGCTCGGTTAATCGATTAACAGCCGGATTCAAAGCATAGAAAATGCAGGAAGAGGTTTCAGATGCATTGGGAACTGTCGCATCCGAATGCTCTCCCTCCTCCCCAAATTGGCGTTCCTCCTTGAACATAAAGCCACGAACCTCTCCGATGGCGCTTCTACTACAATCCCCTCGATTCCGTCTGAATAATCTTCAGTTGGCCCTTGGTTTCTTCGACCGCTGCGTGGATCAGCGGAAAGTCATCCTCCACTCCTGTGGGACTAAAGACCACAACATGCCAAACAATGCCCTTTCGTCTGCAGATTTTGGTCACTCTCTCCAGAATCTGTTTTTGATCCGGGCTAGGGTCCTGTAGGTCGGTGATGAGGATAATGGTGTTGACCTTTGAATCCAATTTTAGGAAGGCCTTATATATATCAAGCCCCACCTCGGAGTTTTCTATCTCTATAATTTCAGCTCCTTGGTATTGTGCCATCTCCTCTTTTACACGTGTTGCGTGCACCAGCATACTGCCGGAGATATCGACAATGAGACCTGCTTTTCCATTTGCGTTTCCCAAGCCTAATCCGTCCAAAGCTCCCGTGCCCGATCCTGCGCCGGCTCCCGATCCCGCTCCCAACTCCCCACGGCCTGATCCAGTCCCATTGGCAGTGTTGAGAGCGGCTACGGCATGAACACGCTCTGCAATAGAATGTCCCTGTGAGGAGGGCAAGTGGGTAATTGCCGTCTTGTTCGTAATGGAAATACTCGCCGCGCTAATTTCCCGCGTCTTTAATAGGTCAGACACGGGGTTAGAAGTCGGCAAGCTGGAACGCACGTCTTGGAGGTTTGGGGTTTCCGCCATTGCCTCTGCCAAACCACTTCCCTGACCGCCACCCTTGCTAGGTTCGTTTGGTTTTGTTTCAGAGGTTTCCACCAAGAACCCTTCAGCCACAGGCACCTGCATTTGGTGTTGTTTCTCTTCCTTCATTCTCAACACCAACCCTTGTTGGATGAAAAAAATCATCCCCATATTGATCCCTATGGCTAATGGGAGGGCCAATTTCTGCTCTCGTAGTTCAAACAGCTTGAAAAAGCCTTTCATGCCCTGCCGTATAACACGCATGCGGGCTGCAGCCCTGATACGTTGGGTTCTACGCCTGCCTTGGAGAAATGTCCCCCAAAGTATTGATTTAGTTTTTCTCTTCATCCCAAAGTGTCTATAGATGCGCCCACAATTGCTGTGCGTTTTATCTCCTGAAGTTGATGAAATCCAGTCAAAAATTGGGATTGGCGTTGAGGGGCTTTTTTGAGTAAGTTAGAACTCTATTGTCCTTTGTTACTTGGTTTGGTGTGTTGATCTTGGAAAAAGAGTATGAAACAATTTAACAGACTTAGAAAGTTAGAAAACGGAACGATATTCTGCGCTTGCCTCTCAATATTGGCCTAGGTGCGGTGAGGATATTAAATCAGTGCGGGAGACGTTGCATTGGACCTGCGATGGATTGACCTTGAAAGCGACCGATTAACTTGAGCATATTTGCACTAAAAAGTAAGAATAAAAGCAACAATTAGATGAAACTACTTCTTCTCTCGGACCTGCACGGACGCTCGGATTGGTATGCCTGGACCGCCAAACAATCGTGTGATGCCATCGTCATTGCAGGAGATTTGTTGGATGGATTTGCAGGAGCCGGGTTGGTGCCGCAAATGCTGGCCCTGAACGCATGGTGCAAATCTTGCCCTGTGCCGCTGGGGCTTTCCAGTGGAAATCACGATGCCAACGAAGCCAGTGACGGCAGTTGGTTGGGGAATGGCTTGCCCGAGGACCTCGATGCCGATCAAGCGGAGCAGGTCAGGCGGTTTCTCATGGCGGACCGCTGGATGGATGTTTTGGAACGCCCGGGATTGGTGACGGACCATCGCTCCTCGATTCTTGCGGGTTCGGCAGGCAGCGTGGTCATCACCACGATTCCATTTGACCCTACCGCCAATGCAAACTGGAATCCTCTCTGGGACTCAGGCGCTCGGTTGCGCCGGGAGCAGCGCATTCCTTGGCTTGTCCTTCACCACGAACCTCCTGCCAACACGAAGGTTGGGGGAAGAATGGGCGAGGTTTCCCTCTGTTATCGGATTCAGGAATACCGGCCCGATTTCGTGCTGAGCGGGCATCTTCACGACCAGCCTTATCGCGGAGCTTTTGCAGATCGCATTGGCCCGACGTGGTGCTTCAATCCGGGCACCCCGCCTCTTGCCGAACTCCGCTTGGCCAAACAACCGAACTCCATCTTGCTCGATCTGGAAAACCGGACGGCTGCCTGGACCGCCACACACCGCAGCTGCTTAACCTCCGAAATAATCTCTTTAGACAAGAGCGGGTGAATTTCTCGAGACTCGGCTCGTCCTTGGCTAACAATCTTCACTCGGTGCTTTCCATAACCCGGCTTTAATCAGGGGTTGCCGCGACTCGCCATCGGCCGGGTTGTGAGTGCCTTGCACCCAAGTAATCGGCAGGTTGTTGGGGTTGGGATCAGGGCCAAGTGGCAACGTCGAAATAAATAACTTATGGCGCTGATCCCCAAGGGATAAAATATGCCAGTCCAGGGCAACGCCCATGGTGTTTGTATTTTGAGCATTCCGATCATTCATATGATACGATACCCCAAAAAATGCGCTGGCACCTTCCGTTCCGCTGAAGATCGTGATTCCTAGCTGTCATAGTCTGTCTCTAGAAAAGCGGAAATTTCTTCGAGTTTCTCGGGGTTGAAATTTGCGGGTTTGCTGGTTTCCAACTTTACAGGGATGGCAAGTTCCCCCCACTCCCCCTCGATATCATCAAAAAAGCTCCCTTTTCTGTAAAAGAGTCCCGCACCCATAAGGATCCAAGTGCTTGTGGAGAGAACCATCCAATAGCTGTGTGGGCTGCTGTCTTTATAAAGGGCTATTTCAAATCCTGAATGCCTTACTCCCGAATAGATTCCCCGGAAACCTGTATCCAGCGGGATAATAATTTCTTCGAGCGGCCCTGTTAGATGCACATAAAGCTTTTGTTTGAATTGTGTGCTTACATCCGATAATTGCTGCAAGAACGCATCAAAGCCTGTTACAGGTTGGATAGGGAATGGGTAATTTTGAGGGAGGTGAAGGATTGGGTAAACGCTGTTCAAGGAATGAAAAGCGAGATGGTGGAGAACATCCCCGATTTCTTTGGACTGGCTTAAAGTTGTTGGCTCCATAATTTTTTGCGCTCTTCGGTTTAATCGTTTTCTTTGTTATAGTCCAATCATCGCTTTTGACAAGACCGGGTGAATTTCTCGAGACTCGGCTCGTCCTTGGGCTAACAATCTTCACTCGGTGCTTTCCATAACCCGGCGGCAATCAGGGGTTGCCGCGACTCGCCATCGGCCGGGTTGTGAGTGCCTTGCACCCAAGTGATCGGCAGTTTGTTGGCTTTGGAATGAGGGCCAGGTGGCAACGCGCAAGTCGATAACCCAGGCAGCTTACCCAGCTCTTGCATTGCAGCAGTCAACAGCGGCAGCAGGTGAGGTTGATTGCGATGCGGATTCCAATGGGTTTTTTTGTCGTTCCATCCCCAGGTTTCTCGGCAGTGTTCCACAACCAACTTGCTGTCCCCTTGAAATAGTACATTTCTACCGACGGCATTGGCTTTTACCCACTCCAAGGCTTTCAGAAGGGCGGTATATTCGGCGACATTGTTTGATTTGCATTCCCCAAGTGGTATCAAACCGCATTCGCGCTGGAGTTCCTTCCCCGCAGAATCCACGACGACGTATCCCCACGATCCCTGAGCGGTTGGGCGATTCCTCGGTTCCATGGCTCCGTCGAAAGAAACCAAGAGGTCATAATCAGCCTCCGGGAAAGTAGGAGACGAGGGCGTGGCAGGGGCAAAGAGGTCGGGCGTTGAGTTCGATAAGTGGTCCATCATGGTGTAAACGGTTGGGAACCAAAATTTATGCGGTGTAATGCAAATTTTACGAATTTTTTGGTCCGTTCCTTGGAAAACGTTCCACCGTGAACGCAAAATGGCTTGAGTGAGCATGCAGGGTGCAAAGGCTCATGAATCAAATGCCATCGTGGAAACATCACTCCGCCCAAGTTCCCGCAACGAGGCTGGCGTGTAAAAGTCGGCGCATTTCTTCAGGACTCAGCGTAATGACCGAACGGCGTTCGTTCTCGGGAACGTGCGAGTCAACCGCCGTCTCCACCAGCCGTGATTTGAAATCCGGTATCAAGACGGAGAAAAGAAGACACATCGCACTTGTATGGAGATGGTCCTTGCGCTCGGAGAGCGTGATCGGAATGGTGGGGGTCTCGTTGATCAGTTCGGTGATGAGCTGTGTCCATCGATCAATCAGAACTTCAATCTCTTCTTGCGAAACCCCTTTCGCCTTCAAAAAACCGCTCAGCACGGGCTGCCCTCCCGCTTCGATTTGCTGACGGGCCTCGCTAACCAGCTCCAGCAGGAGATGCAGCTCTTCGGTTTCGGAAAGGGATTGTTTCATCAAAGGAGTTCGACCTCAATTTCAGCGGTAGGCGAAGCGGAATGGACGTCTGGGGGCTCTTTCGAAAATTCGATCTGCGCAATGCGGGTAAGGAGGCGTTCTTCCAGTTGACGCAGGATGTCGAGTTGCATCGCAGCCAGAAAGGTCGAATCCGTGGAGACGGCGTGAGAATACAAGCCGTCAGGAAAGCCATGATCCAGTGAAATCGACCTCGGACCGCGTCGACATTGCTTCCGCTTGGCATTTGCGACATGAAGCTCTCCGAGATATTTCACCGCTTCAATGAGTGCAGCCCGGTTCTTCGGGAATTTCAGACGTTTTGGCAGTTTCCCGTAAAAAAGGCGCTCCAGCGCTTGGTGAATAAGATCGTCCGCTGAAAACTCGTCGATCTGGCATTCCGCAAAATGATTCCGACACGCGGCATAAAATGCGTTTGACAAGGCGAGTGAGCCGCCGACCAAACCCAAAAGTATCGCATACTGACCGGCAGTAAGCCGTGAGCCAAGTGGGGGGCGCTTCGGTTTTCGGGCCGGGCTCTTCCTGTCGGGGTCGTCCTTCGGCTTTCGGGCGCGGGAGGAGGGTCGGGCTGACATACCAATCTTGATTTTTAAGCTAAAGCTGAGGGTTTGTCACGCCCTTGGAATGGCGCTGGCCAAAAAACGCTTTCTGGGACGCCGTAAACATCTCATGGCCAATATGTTATGAAGCCGTGTCCTTAATGGGTGTGAAATCATCCCATCCATTCAGTTGCCCGCCCGCCC
>CAZSPO010000144.1:0-8844 GCA_964608775.1 uncultured Chthoniobacterales bacterium
ATCGCAAAAAATACGGGCCTTTTATGAGCCGGGCGTCCCCATCCTCAAGCCGGAGGAAGCCTTTCATTATGCCACCATGGGCGGGGCACGGGTTTTGGGGAAAGCGGAGGTCATCGGCACGTTCGACCCCGGCAAGGAAGCGGACCTCGCCGTGTTCAATTTGGAACATGTGGTGCCTTATCCCCATCAACTCCGGGGGGGAGTGCCCGCCGATCTTACCCCAGCCGATTTGATCGCCTTGCTCGTCTATCGGAGCGGTCCGCAGGCGGTGGTCGAAACGATGGTGCGCGGTCGGGCGGTGCATACCGCGCCCCAACCTTCCCTGTTTCGCGCATGACCTCCGAAGCACTGGCCCGCACATCAGCCGTGCGCACCTTGATCGAACTGGCGCTCGCCGAAGATATCGGGGCGGGGGATTTGACCAGCCAATGGTTCCTCCCTGCCGCGTTGAATGGGAGGGTGGCCATGTGTGCCAGGGAGGATCTGGTCTTCGCCGGGGGAGCCGTCGCCGCCCAGGTGTTTCGCATGGTTGAGGCTTCGGTGATCGTGGAGAATCTCACTCCCGACGGCACCGAAGTGGCGGCCGGGACCACGGTGATGACCTTGCGCGGGCCCATGCGCGGTTTGCTGACGGCCGAGCGAACGGCGTTGAATTTTGTGCAGCGGTTGAGCGGGGTCGCCACGTCGACCCGTCGCCATGTCCGAGAGCTGGAGGGGACTCCGGCCCGCCTGCTGGATACCCGCAAGACCACCCCCGGCTATCGGGCGCTTGAAAAATCGGCCGTCGCAGCCGGGGGGGGACAGAACCACCGGATGGGCCTGTTCGACCGGGTCCTGATGAAAGACAATCATCTCGCAGCCCTACCGGACCCTGCAGGCATCCCGGCCTTGTTCGACCGGATCAAAGCGGCGCATCCAGCGGCGCAGATTGAAATTGAAGCGGATACCCTGGAACAAGTCGCGCGATTCGCCACATGGTCCGGTGTTGATTTTATCCTGCTCGACAACATGAGCCCGACCGAGATCCGAGAGGCGCTGTCGTATCGTCGGCCCGGATTGGCATTTGAAGCCAGCGGCGGCATTCACCTGGGGAATCTCCGAGTTTACGGAGAGACCGGGGTCGATTTCATCTCGGTGGGGGCCATGACCCATTCCGCTCGCGCCGTGGATCTCGGGCTTGATTATGCCGCTGATGCCGGGAATTGAGCGGGCGCTCCTTCGCCGCCTGCATGTCGGCGGAGCCCAAGAGCCCCAGGAATTGGCGGCAGCCCTCGGCGTCGATCATGGGGCGTTGGTGGAAGCGATTGAGCATCTGCGCCAAGCGGGATTCGGATTGGAAGAGACCGCTGCTGGGCTTGCCTGGACGCAAGACCCATTGGATTTGGATGCCGACGCGATCGCCGCAAGGATGGAGCCGAGCCAGATTGGGTGCGGCCTGTCGGTTTATCGGGAGACGGATTCGACGAATAATCTGGCTCTTTCCGCAGCCAGCCGTCCTTCCGCGCATGGAACCCTCTTTTTCGCGGAAAGCCAGCGCCAAGGCCGGGGGCGGCGGGGGCGTTCCTGGCATTCTGCGCCCGGTTTAGGCCTCTGGTTTTCGGTGGCCCTGCACCTGCCGGTCATGCCAGCGCCCGGTTTGCTGAGCGCTTGGCCGGCGGTGGCTCTTGCCGAAGCCTTTGGCCCCCTGCTCGGGGTAGAAGTCGGAATTAAGTGGCCGAACGATTTGGTGGTCAACGACCGGAAATTAGGTGGGATTCTTGTAGAACAACGCGGCCCGGCCGTGGCAGTCGGGGTAGGGATCAATTTGCTTCATGCCCCCGGAGATTTTCATCCCGACCTCGCGCCATTCGCCACCTCGGCGCGGCAGGTGGCACGGGGCCCGTTGCCCTCACGGCAGGAGATTGCTTCCCGCCTGATCACCGCAATGGACAATCGTTTTCCTGCGGTGCGCGAATCCCCATCCCGCTTGGTCGCGGCGGCGGCACTCCGTAGCTCGCTCCTCGGGCGATCGATTTGGTTTGAAACCGGCGGGGAACGGCGGGCGGGTCTTGCCAAAGCCTTCGATTCTGCTTATGGACTCATCGTGGAACTCAAAGGCGGCGAAACCCTCACGCTTTATTATGGCGAAGTCACCTGCCGTCCCGTGGTCGCTTTATTCTGAATCCTCTTGTGGTCACCCCCCCGTGAACGATCTGCCACCCCGCCATCAAGCCGTCCTCGAACTAACTCCGCAACTCGTTATCGAACGCGCTTCGCCCGCTGCCTCTCTTCTGCTGGGCCTTCCCTGCGACGCATTGGTAGGGAAACGGATTGGCGAGTTTTTTGTGCATGAACCGCTCATTGACGTCCATCTGCTCTTTCGCAATCAACCGGAGGCCGTCCAAGCCTTTCCCGCCCGTTTAGTCGCTACGGAAAAATTTCCGGAACGGCATGCGGCGCTCACGCTAATTCCCCTTGCGGAAACCACGGGAGCGCCTCCGAGCCGTTTGCTTCTGGTGATTTGCCTCGTCGAGCCCGGTATCCCGCCGCTTCCGAACCTCGGTGGGGTGGCGATGGCTCCGACCGAATTTGTCACCCATCTCACCCGGGGGTTCGCCCATAAATTCAATAATATCCTCACCATTTTCAACGGATACACCGAGCTGCTCGGGATGGAGCCCAACCCATCGCAAATGGTGAGTGATTCGATCAGCCAATTTGAGATGGCCGGCGAACAAGCCCGTCAACTCATTCAATATTTGCTCCGTTTGGGGGGGCTCTTGGGGGTCGATTTTGAGCCGGTGTCCGCAGGCGATTTGTTTTCGCGCTGTCGGGAGGCGGTCCAGACGGCCTGTCCGGAAGGGCTCCGATTGGTCATTGAACGGACAGACGGAGAACCGGTGTTCGAGACCGACGCGGCGAGGGCGGCAGAAATCATTGCTGAACTCGCCCGCAACGCCCAGGAGGCCGGGGCGACCACTCTGAAGATTTCGTTGCAACCGACTGCCGACGACAACCATGCCGAGCTGCAAATCGTCGATGACGGGCAGGGGATTCCATTCACGCCGCCGGAGCGCGCTTTATTGCCCGGGGTCACTAGCCAACATTCCGACTCTCGACACGGGGTGGGACTGGCTTGCGCGGTGGGGATTGCCCGATCGTTGCGAGGCGAGCTGAGGCTGGTTGAATCGCGGAAGGGCTGGACCGAATTCCGTCTTCTTCTCCCAAAACAACTGGGCGGTCTCTGAATACCCTGAAAATGCGGCCTCAACAGCTTCTGCGGGCCGCTGTGCATCTTTCGTCGTGACCCGAGCGAAGTTGCGAAAAACGGCCCCCCCCGTTTCATAAAAACAGGAAGGGGTTGCGCCGCAGATTGTTGTGCAGAGAGCGAAAAACAGGCGAGGGCGTACCCGTTGTGATACGGAACCGCCTGAACGACCAAGCTCTGCGCAAAAAGATCAAGCAAACACGATTTGTTTTAAAAAACATTGGGATTTTCTCATTCGCACGGCCCATCGCACAGGCTCCAACTCAATGGCAACTCATGAGATTTGGCTTTTTAAAACCGGATCACCACACCTGCATACGGCCCATGCATCGCAATATCGAGTCGATCGTTGTCGAACTGCAACCAACGATAGCCGAGCGAGGCCGAAATGGCATCGGTCAATTTGTAATTGACCGAACCGAGTGCTTGCCACGTGAGGTTGGCATCTCCCGATCCAATATCGGCATACAACCCGGTGTAGAATCTCGGCGTCCAATGGTAGAGGCCGTGAAGAGCAGCCACCCCGTTTACGCTGTGCAAGGTCGAGGACGAAAATTGCGCGGGTATCAACAACCCAACGGTCGTGGCCTTCGTGTTGTTATAAACATAGCGAATTCCCCCTCCCAGATCGAGGAACCCATGCTCCCCTTCCCAGACTCGGTATAACCCGATGCCATTGGCGATGACCATATGAACACCGAGATTGGATGTGAGGAATGGTGCCCGCGTCGGATTGGCGCTGGGAGAAAGCTTGAGATACATGATATCTCCCATGAATCTAAAGCGTCGATAGCCAACGCTCGCTGTTACAAACCCGGCCATATCGAGTTGCTTGAAAATCTCACTGAAATTATAGCCAAAATCGTATTCGAACCCGCGCACCGCAATCTCGCCACTCAGGCTTGCCGCCCAACTGTATACCTCCACCGCAATTTCCCACTCCGATTCGGCCGATGGCGGATCGTCAACGATTTGCTGTTCTGTCATAACCGTTCCAGCCCAGAGGATTGGGGTCGAAAGGAAGAAAAGGAGGGCGACGAGGGACTTTTTCATATGGGTCATAAGTAAGGGTTTAGGAGGAAGGGTTTAGGAAACATTGGGGCAAAGAGGGTCGGAGGCGAGGAAAGGATAGTCAGGGGGAGGAATCTGAGGCAATTGATTTGGCACAACGGAAACCAACATGGCTGGAGCCGGTGTCAGGCGGAGTGCCGCGACGAGCCGACGGGCGGTAACTTTCGCAATAGGAAGGGGAGCAAAGAAAGCTGCCCCCTTTGGTTACCCGCCGTAGGGCACCAGGGACATCGGGCGGTGAGGGATCACCACGTAGCGGGCGCGCTTCTTGAGCGCTTTCCGGCCCTTGAGGATCGCAGCAAACCGCACCCGCCGCACGGGTTTCGGCATGGTTCGAGCCATGGTAGATGTCGGAGCACCAGTTCCAGACATTGCCCCCCATATCGTATATCCCGTAGCGATTTGGCGGGAAGGAGCCAACCGGTGCCGTTCCCTCGTAGCCGTCCGCCTGATCGTTTAAATAAGGAAATTTGCCGGTCCAACGATTTGTCCGATGTTTTTCTTCCACCATTTCTTCGTCGCCCCACGCATACCGTTTGCCTTCCAACCCACCCCGCGCGGCATATTCCCATTCGGCTTCTGTTGGCAGACGCTTTCCTGCCCAATCTGCATAGGCAACCGCATCTTCCCAAGCAATCTGCACCACGGGATGATGGCCCCGCCCTTCCAAGTTGCTCCCAGGGCCTTCCGGATGTTGCCAATTTGCCCCGACTGTCCACGACCACCATTGGGCCATTTGATTCAATGGCACTGGCCCTTGCGTCGGTCGGAATACCAGGGAGCCCGGTTGCAAAACGTCATCGGGCGGCTTCGGAGTCCCGGGAGGGACCTGCTTCTTCAGTTCCTCCCAATCCACCGGGCGTTCGGCTACGGTCTTGTAGCCAGTCGCTTCGACAAAACGGGCGAACTCGTCGTTGGTAACTGGCCTTTCGTCCATATAAAATGACGAAACCCTCACCCGATGAGCCGGTTTTTCATTGGGCAATGCATAGGCTTCATCACTGCCCATGGTGAACTCGCCACCGGGAATCAAGACCATGCCTGGAGGGACGTCCATGCCTGGCGGTACGTCATTTGCGGGTTCGGCGTTCCCGACCGAAACGAAGAGACCCGACAGCAGCAGGAGAACAAGGAAGGTGGCGGATTTATGTTTCTCCGGTGTTTGGGTAGATGTTTGAAAGGTTCCGAGGGGTGTGCGATAGCAAAAATGATTCATGGGGCGAAGACCTCCTTCCAATCCTGTTTCATGTCAATCACTGTCCATCCGCGAGCGGGTGCCTCGGTGAGGGCCTGGTCGAGGTGGCCGACATGCGAGTCGCGGTCGTAGGCCCACTCACGTTCGGCGTCGGTGTGATGCACGAGCAGCCCAAAGCGCGCCTTGGGTCCTGCGGTCGTCCACTCGAGCATCTGGAAATCTCCATCGGAATTTCCAGCGGCAAAGATCGGGCGGCGACCGATGTGCTCGTGGATGCCGATCGGCTTGCCGGCCTTGTCGTCGATGAAATTCATTTCGGGCAAGCGGATGATCGCGGGTATCCCATCCACGATTTCATACTTTGTCTTGATGCTCGACCCAACGACTTGTTCGGGTGGGATGCCATACACGCGCTCCGCCCACGGACGCATAAACTCGATTCCACCGCCGGAGACGATGAAAGTTTTGAAGTCATTGGCGCGGAGATAGGTGAGTAACTCAAGCATCGGCTGATAAACCATCTCGGTATAGAGTTTGCCGGTGGTGGGATGCTTGGCGGTGCTGATCCAGTTTCCGACGATTTCTTCATACTCGGCAGACGTCATGCCTGTGTGAGTGGCCATCGTCATTTCGAGCAGGGCCTTCTCTCCGCCTGCAAGGGCCGATTTCACATCTCCTTTCAGCACGGAAGCGAATGGCTCTTTCTCCTTCCACTCAGGGTGTTCGGGTGCGAGTTCCCTGATCCGGTCGAAGATGAAAAAAGCTTGGAAATACATCGGCTGCTCGGCCCAGAGACAGCCGTCGTTATCGAAAACGGCGATGCGCTCGGCGGGCGGGACAAAGTCAGGTGAACCGGGCTCCGTCACTTTTTCAACAAAGGTAGTGATGGCCTCTTTGGGAGCGGTGTCATTCCAAGAAGGCAGCGGATCCTGCGCGACACATGGAATGATTGAAGCGAGCCCGAGAGCTAGCATAAGTGGGAGAATACAATGGATTTGTTTGTTCATGATGTTGGGTGGCTATAAGGGTGATACGATACGGGAGGCTAGGAGTCTTGTCGGGATCAATGACTGTGCGACGCATTTGTTCGCACAAAAGTTAGAGGCGTGTTGATTCCATGAAAAGGAGCTGATACTAAGCAGACGGAGCGACCGGTGATCTGAGTGAAAACAAGCTTTGATGCTTACTTTCCGGACATTTCATGAGCCTGAGGGCGAGCTGTGGGAAAAAGCATCGTCACGACGAGGCGCAGTCCCCAGTCCGGCCCTTGCGCGGGGCGCTCGGCATAGTATCGGGCACCGAACTGCACGCTCATCGGTTGATCACCGATTTTGAATACCTGAGCAACCATGAAATTGAGCGGGATGGTCCATTGATCTGCCCGCCAGTCATAGGTCGATTCGGTATTTACGGTGAAACTGGTGCTTGTCGATGTCGTGTAGGAGAGAAAGGGCTGCAAAAAGGTATTGTTTACATAAGGGCGACCTTCGAGTCCGATCATCGACCAGATATGGTTGGCCAGAATGCCGTAGGTGAATCCATGTTCCTGCTTGAGCAACACGATGGTAGGCCCCATGCCGAACTGCTGGTTGCCCGTGAATTGACTGGTCGCGGTCGGCAACTCCAACACCGGGCCCACCCCCCAAATCACACCACCGTAGGGTGCCGGATCTTTGGGAGAAAGAAACAAGCTCTGGACAGTATCGCTCAGCCCGGTTTGCATCGAATTGCCCACGACGTCCTGTTGTGATACAAAGGGGATGATTGTCCGACTGATTAGATTCCAATCTTCATTCAACGAGATGGGGATGACAGGTTGGAAATTCATCGTGTATCGCGCGCCATCTCCGGTAGGCCCAAGACCGAAATCCCAGTTGTTCTGAAAAGGCACGCTAATCAGGGCGGCAACTGGATTCTGCAATTGCTTAGCCAAGTCCTGCGCGTCGCTAGCGGTTGGTGCCGACGCATGAAGATCGACCGCACTCGTCGAAAGCGAGGGTTCGGCAGCGCCTGCAAGCGTTGTCGATATCAAGATGCTGGAGAGAAGGATGGCGTTTTTCATGAAAAGTTTTTTGGGACACCCGGAGTTTTGACCGGCTTGATCAAGAACTGACGACCATCAGCGACCGTTCAGTTGTTTTTTTTGCTGTCTTGAATTTTGTAACGGGTCTTCCCACTGGAACCGACGACTTGTTACGGTGGAATGCCATAGGCTCTGTGGTTTATCCGGCCTAGCCGCGCACTTGGTGACGATGAACCTGTCCGCTCTTCATCAAGTTCGATCGTTCGCTCCCAACACCTCAATTAAAAACCGCATGAAATCGAAAGCGGAAACGCAAAATGGGGCGACCCGTCGTCCGGATCGCCCCATCTGTGAAAGATCAACTCAGTGACCGGGGACGGTCATGCTTTTTATCCTCTCTTCCAGCGAATCGAGACTCCAGTCGCCTGGGGTCTGGCTGGGCGGGTAGTCTTTCAGGGTCAGAAGGAACCTGCTTGCCACCTGTTGGAGGGGAACGAGCGCAAATGCGCGGTCGATCATCCAGTCGTGGTAGGTGTTCGAGTTATCAAAGGCTTTCTCGAAGGGATCGCGGCGCAAGTTGAAGAGATAGGGCAGGCGGAGGTGGACGAAGGGCTCGCGCCAGACGTCAAGTTGTTTGGCACGGTTCACGAGGTAGGTGGCCTTCCAATCGCCAACACGAATGGCAACCACTTCGGCAGCATCGTTCAGATAGATGAACTCGTCGCGGGGGGATTCCTCCACCGTTCCGCTCAGGTAATCGACGAGGTTGTAGCCGTCGATGAAGTTTCTGTAGGTGCGACCGTTGATTTCTGTACCTTCCAGCAATTTTTCTTTAATGTCCGGCGCCCCAGCAATGGCGGCGAAGGTGGGCAGCCAATCTTCGTGGGAAACGATGCCGTTGAGCGTGACGCCAGCGGGGAACTTTCCGGGCCACTTAATGAAGCAGGGGACGCGGAAGGCTCCTTCCCAGTTCGAGTTCTTCTCACTGCGGAAAGGGGTGGTGCCGGCGTCGGGCCAGGTGTTGTAGTGCGGGCCGTTATCCGTGGAGTATTGCACGATGGTGTTGTCGGCGATACCGAGGTCGTCGAGGAGCTGGAGCAGCTCGCCGACATGCAGGTCGTGCTCGACCATTCCGTCGCCGTATTCATCTTGACCGGAGAGGCCGATGTGCTCGTCCTTGACGTGGGTGCGGAAGTGCATGCGGGTGCCGTTCCACCAGGCGAAGAACGGTTTTCCTGCTTCGACTTGGCGGGTGATGAAGTCCTTGCAAGCGGCGAGGGATTCCTCGTCGATGGTTTCCATCCGCTT
>CAZSPO010000145.1:0-8837 GCA_964608775.1 uncultured Chthoniobacterales bacterium
ACCCCCTTTTCTTCTTCCGTCCGGGGATCGTGAGGGTAATCGGGCAGAGGATAACCTTTTGCTTGCAGCTCTTTGATGGCGGCTACGAGCTGCGGGAGGGAGGCACTGACGTTTGGGAGTTTGATGAGATTGGCCGTCGGCTGTTTGGCGAGGTCAGCGAGTGCGGTCAGATCGTCCGCGCCCTGTTGTTCCGGCGGCAAGCGATCGTTAAATTGGGCGATGATCCGACCGGCCAGCGAAATGTCGCGAGTCTCAATCGTGATGCCGGCATCCCGGGTGAAGGCCTCAATAATCGGCAACAACGAATAAGTGGCGAGCAGCGGGGCCTCGTCGGTCTTGGTATAAATGATCGTCGGATTCACAGGCGGGGGGAGCGGGAGGGGGAACCGGACATCAGCTTTTACTTCTGCCCCTGTCCCATCTGGAAAGCCGGTTGTCCGTCAAAGTAATAAAGACCTTCGGTCTTGATAAACTCGAGCCCGGCCTTATTGACCCGGTCGAGTAGGGCCACCACTTCGGCGTGAGGGAGTGCCTCACCCTGGGCAGGATCTTCGATATAGAAACGACAGCGCCAATGATCGCAAAGAAGGGTCGTTGAAAAGCCATCCGGCCATACCGTCATCCCGCGGCTGGAAATCATGCGGAGTTTCAACGGACCACTGTTGCACTTTTCGATGCGGGCCGCCAATTCCTCGGTCTTTCCCTGATACTCGCAAAAGACATCGACGCCCACGAGTTTGCGAACCACGATCGGACGTTCGTAAGGAGGGTTGGTCTCAATATTCGCTTTTTCCTTGTTGTAAGAAACGGCGGGGAGAGTTTCCGGCTTCTGCCCGACGCGTTCGCTGACCGCCTGGGCAAACTCTTTCGTCCCCACCTTTTGTTTGCTCACCCCTTCCTTAAAGATGTCGTATGTGTGAATGCCTGCTTCGATCGTGCTCAGCCAGGCGTTGTGCGCTCGCTCGGCGGCTTCGACCTGACCGATATGAATCAGCATCAGGACGGAACCGAGAAACAGACCCGATGGATTGGCCAGATTCTGACCGGCGCGCCGGGGGGCTGAGCCATGAATTGCCTCAAACATAGCGTGCTCGGGGCCGATGTTAGAAGAACCGGCAAGACCGACAGAGCCAGCAATTTGAGCCGCCACATCACTCAGGATATCCCCGTAGAGATTCGGCATCACGACCACGTCAAAATTTTCGGGAGTATCGGCGAGTTTCGCGGCCCCGATGTCGACGATCCAATGTTCGTTTTCGATTTCAGGATACTCGGGAGCGATCGTTTCGAAGATCTGATGGAAAAGACCATCCGTGATCTTCATGATATTATCTTTGGTGAAGCAGGTGACCTTTTTCCGGTTGTTAGCCTTGGCGTATTCGAAGGCATACCGAACGATCCGCTCCGTTCCCTGTCGGGTGATGAGCTTCAGACACTGGGTCACATCGGTGGTTTGTTGATGTTCGATGCCGGCGTAGAGGTCTTCCTCATTTTCACGCACGATGACGACATCCATCTTGGGATGCTTTGTGCGAACGAAAGGATGGTAGGAAACGCAAGGTCGCACATTAGCATACAACCCTAGAGCCTTGCGGGTCGTGACGTTCAGGCTCTTGTATCCCCCGCCCTGCGGGGTGGTAATCGGGGCTTTGAGAAACACCTTCGTTCGAAGAATCGATTCAAAAGATTCCTTCGAAATGCCGGCGGAATTTCCTTTGAGATACTCCTGTTCTCCAATCGAGATTTCCTCAATATCCAACTCAGCGCCTGCCTCCCTCAAGATGTGGAGGGTCGCCTCCATGATTTCAGGTCCGATTCCGTCGCCTTTGGCGACCGTGATGCTGGTTTTTTGGCTCATTGTTTGGGGATGTTGCGGGGATGTTTCGAAAATGTTTCGGGGACTCGTTTGAGGTGAAGAGCCCCGAATATTGAAGCCAAACCTGGGGTTGTAAAGCTCGGGAATGAAAGGCATGGAACTCGGGTGGTTCGCCAGTCTCGCTTCGAACTCCCGCCGCGAACTCCTCGTGCCAGGGGGCTGGTTCGGTGAGTGGGTGAGGAAAAACCGTGAAAATCCATCGCCCATGGGTCCATGCCCTGCTAAAAAACAGAAAAATTCCATCTATGATTCCATCTCGTCGTGTTTTATCGGGGGCACTTGCCCTGGCCTCCCTGGCAATCACCTCCCTCGCAGGAGCCGGCCCCATTCTCTCCGAGACTGCTCCGGTTCCGATAGCGCCACCGCAGGGGTTGACTCCGCTTGGTTCGCGATTCGAAGTTGAGGCTGGCTATGTTGGTTCGGGCGATGTGAGCGGGTCCGACCTGAACAACGGATCGGTCAATTCTATCGACACGCTCGTGCGTTACACCTATGGGCATCGCATCGGTCGGGCGTTGACCCTCGGGGTCGGATTCGAATGGCAACGCTTCTCGTTTGGCTTCGAAAACAGTGTCGGATTACTGCCAAACACCCTGCAATCGGTCGGAGCACTTTTTTCGGTCGAGCTGTTTTTTTCTGAAGAATGGATCGCCTTCGCCGCGATTCGGCCCGGGATTTATACCGACTTCGCCGACGTGAGCCCCGACGATTTCAACCTGAGCGGGGTGGTGATCGCGGCTTATCGCCAAACGCCCGACCTCACGTGGTTTGGGGGGGTGACCTTCGATTTGAACCGCGATTTTCCTGTCGTGCCGGTTCTCGGATTACGCTGGAAATTTGCGGAGAATTGGTTGGTGGAATTGGCCGCTCCCCGTTCCCGCATTCAATATGACTTCGCGCCGGGCTGGCGGGTTTTCGGAGTCGCCGGATACAAAGGGGATGCTTATCGGGTGGGTGAGACGTTTGGCTCTGACAGCGTCTGGCCCATCCTCGACAATGCCTGGCTCACCTATCGCGAGGTGCGGGTGGGTGCCGGGATTGGATACAAATGGACGGACGCGATCGATGCTCGCCTAGAGGCTGGCGCTGCGGTTTATCGTGAATTCAACTACGACCGAGTGGGGGTTCGTCTCACCGCCGACCCGGCACCGTTCGTTTCGGGTGCGGTGAGTGTGCGATTTTGAGCGTGCGCTGACCCGGAAAAGGTTTGAACGCTGGGCTGGCTCCGGGAAGATAGGCAGATGCCGTCCGATCCCAACGTTCCGTTTTACTGGGGAGTCGCCACTTCGGCTTACCAGTCTGAGGGAGGTTACAACGGTTCTCCCGCCCTGCGCACCAATTGGGCGAAGGCCGAAGAGCGCGGTGATGTCGTGCGGGTTGGCGAAGCGGTCGAGTTTTGGACCCGGTATGATGCGGATTTCGCGGCCACGGCCGCGATGGGTTGCGAGGCGTTCCGGTTGGGAATCGAGTGGACCCGGGTGCAACCAGGTCCGGTCGGAGCCGGGGGCGAGCCGCCGCCCTGGGATGAGGCGGCCCTGGCCCATTATGCCGACATGCTGGCTGCCTGTCGGAAGGCGGGGCTGGAGCCTTTCGTGACCCTCCACCATTTCGTCCATCCGGAGTGGGTGGGGGAAGACGCCTGGCTGCAGGAACGGACTCCAGCCCTCTTTGAGGCATTCGTTAAGAAAGTGGCGGAAACCGTCAATCGCCGGTTGATCGATGAGCACGGCCAGAGGCCGCTTCGTTATTATCTGACGATCAACGAGCCCAACATGCTCGTGCTGAACACCCACGTGGCTTCGCAATTTCCCGGGGGGCGCCGCCGGGGGGCTGCCGCCATGGCGGAGGCGCTGGATGGCTTGCTCGCGGCCCATGTGCGGGCCTATCGCACCATCAAAACCGTGCATGCAGAAGCCGATTGGCCCATCCCAGAGGTCACCCTCAACACTTACACCAGCGATCTCTATTGGTCCGACAAAGTGATCCTTGATTTGCTTACCTTGCAGGAACGCGGTGTGCATCCCGACCAGTATCGGGCCGAGATCAAACGCTCCGCCCGGGAGTTTCAACGGGCGCTTGCGGCGGCCACCCTGCCGTTGCACCGCGATCTCCCCTTCTGGTTCGGAACCGCCGTCCATCAAGCCGCCCATTTCTACGGGCTTTGGCGGTTTGATCCGGGGAAATTCCACCGCCTTTTTGCCGCCCTCGACGCGGCCCCGGACAAGCGGGTGATGGATTTTATCGGCATGGATTATTACGATCCCTTCATGGCCCATCTTTTCCGGCTCCCGGTCTTTTGGGATCACGAATTTAAGAATCGCTCCATCCGCGCCTGGGTGATGAACACGATCACGAGCAAATGGTGGGATTGGCGGGTGCTCCCTCGCGGGCTGCAATGGTTTTGTGAAACCTATGCGCACGATTATCGGCGTCCGCTCTTGTTAGCGGAGAATGGGATGGCGCTCCGGCGGCAACCCGACAATCAGCGGACACCGCGCCGTGACCGGATGACGCGCAGCCAGTTTTTGCGCTTGTTCGTGCATCAAGTGGAGCGGATGCGGCGGGAGGGGGTGCCGTTATTGGGCTACTTGCATTGGTCGTTGTTCGACAATTACGAGTGGGGTTCTTACACCCCGCGGTTTGGATTGTTCGGGATTAATTACGCGGGCAACCGGGATCGGTTGGTGGAAACCGACGATGGCGACCGCCCTTCGGAGACTTATCGCGAGCTGATCGCGACGGCCAAAGCCGCTCTTGCCTCTGAAGAGGTTTAACCCGAGGCAGTCATCTCGCACGATCTGGGGCTCGGACGCGCGTCGAGCCTTCCGCATTTGATTTGCTATGCGGCGAACCCGTTGCATCCTCCTCGCATGTCCGCTTTACCAATCGAAGATCATGGGGTTATTGGCGACTTGGAGACGGTGGCCTTGGTCGGCCGGGATGGGTGCATCGATTTTATGTGCTTTCCGGAATTTGATTCGCCCACCATTTTTGCCTCGCTGCTTGATGAAGAGCGGGGCGGCCATTTTCACTTGGCACCCGAGCTGAAGGAAGCCACCCGTAAACAGCTCTATTTGCCAGACACCAACGTGTTGATCACCCGGTTTCTATCCGAGCAAGGGGTGGCGGAAATTTCGGATTTCATGACGATCGGCGGAGTGACCAACGGCCATGATTTGGTGCGCCGGGCAAAGACCGTGCGTGGGGAAGTGGAGTTTCAAATGAGTTGCGCCCCCCGGTTTGATTACGGGCGGGTGAACCACCGGATCGAATGGGGGGAGAAGGGGCGGGAATTGTTTTTCGTGCCGGAAAGCGGCGGACAGCCGGCGTTACGGCTTTGGAGCGAATGCCCGATGGCGGTGGATGGCGACCGGGCCACCGCGCGATGCACCCTGCGCCATGGGGAGACGGCGGCTTTTGTCTTGGAAGATGCGACCGGGGATCGTCCGGGGTTGGGAGCCTCCTCACGGGATGTAGCGGAGGCCTTCAAGAGCACGTTGACCTTTTGGCGAGATTGGATTGGACGTTCGAAATACAACGGGCGTTGGCGGGAGATGGTGAATCGTTCGGCGCTCGTGCTCAAGTTGCTCACCTCGCGCAAACACGGTTCGATTGTGGCGGCTCCCACCTTTGGGTTGCCGGAAGAATTAGGGGGAGTGCGGAATTGGGACTATCGTTACACCTGGGTGCGGGATGCGTCGTTTACCGTTTATGCTCTGATCCGGCTGGGATACACCGATGAGGCCCGGGATTTCATGGGATGGATCGAGGCGCGGATCGCGGAGCGCGAGCAAGGTGGGGGTCCGGAGATGCCGTTGCAAATCATGTATGGCATTGATGGTCGCCACGATTTGTTTGAGCAAAATTTGCCGCATTTCAGAGGGTATCAGGGGTCGCTGCCCGTGCGAATCGGCAACGGAGCCTTTAACCAGTTGCAACTCGACATCTACGGGGAGTTGATGGACTCCGTTTATCTCTTTAACAAATATGGTCGGGAAATTTCTTATGATCTCTGGCGGCACCTGGTCCGGTTGATCGATTGGGTCTGCGAAAATTGGGAACGCCAGGACGCGGGGATTTGGGAAATTCGGAGTGTCCCCAAACCCTTTCTCTACTCCCGTCTGATGTGCTGGGTGGCGATTGATCGTGGGATTCGCCTGGCGTTCAAGCGTTCGTTCCCCGCCCCGGTCGAACGCTGGCGCGAGGTGCGGGACACCATTTACCGGAATATTTTCGACAAGTTTTGGAGCGAATCCCTCCAGGCCTTCGTGCAAGCCGAGGGGAGCGAAGCGCTGGATGCCTCTGCCTTGCTTATGCCGCTGGTGAAATTCATCGGCCCCTCCGATCCTCGCTGGGTCAAGACCCTTTCCGCGATTGGCGATCAACTGGTCGAGGATTCCCTCGTATACCTCTACCGAATCGACGGCAAAGCGGTCGATGGTCTGGGCGGCGAGGAGGGCACTTTCTGTCTCTGCACCTTCTGGTATGTCGAGTGTCTGGCTAATGCCGGCGATTTGGAGAAGGCCCGGTTTATCTTTGAAAAAATGCTCGGATACGCCAACCACGTCGGCCTTTACGCCGAAGAACTCGGGCCGCGCGGGGAGCATCTCGGGAATTTCCCCCAAGCCTTTACCCATCTCGCTCTGATCAGCGCCGCTTACAATCTCGACCGTCGCTTGAACGCAGCCGGGCATTGACCCCTGCGAAAGCCGCTTTCCCCTGATTGGCTGGCCCGCTACCGTGACGTCGCTCTCCCGTTTTACCCGTTATGACCGCAACCTCGGTTCCTTCCGTTCTGGAAATTATCCAATCCTCCACCCTCTGGCTCGAAAAACAGGGTGTCGAGAGCCCGCGCCTGAACGCCGAACATTTGCTCGCCCACGTCCTCGGAATGGAACGCCTCGCCCTTTACCTCGCCTTTGACCGCCCGCTTTTTGAAAAAGAGCTTGCCCCCATGCGCGAGCTGATTCGTCGCCGAGCCAAGGGCGAACCCCTGCAGCATCTCCTCGGGACGGTGGAATTTCTTGGGCACGAATTCCTTTGCGACACCCGTGCCTTGATTCCCCGTCCGGAAACCGAGCGGCTGGTCGAGCTGGTGATCGCCGAGCGACAGGAAGACCCTCCCAGGCGAGTCCTCGATATCGGGACCGGCTCCGGGGTGATCGCCATTACCCTCGCTCTCGCCTTCCCGGAGGCGATGGTGGTGGCCTCCGATTGCTCCCCCGAGGCCCTGGCGCTCACCCGAGACAATGCAGCCCGACTGGGGGCGGCAGACCGTGTTCAGCTCGTGGAATCAGATTTGTTTGCTCAAATTGAGGGCCTTTTCGACCTTGTCATCAGTAACCCCCCTTACATCCCCACGGGCGAACTCGCCGGATTATCCGCTGAAGTGCAGCACGACCCACCGCTCGCCCTCGACGGCGGCCCGACCGGATGCGAACTCCCCATCCGCCTGCTGGCCGAAGCCCCTCCCCACCTCGCCCCGGGAGCCCTCTTGGCCCTGGAAATCGGCGACGGACAAAGCCCCTTGCTTCTGACCCGACTCTCGGAGCATGGTTACCGATCGTCGCGCACCCTAGCCGATTACCAAGGGACCGCGCGCTTCTTGTTCTCGCTTCATGGATAAAATCATTGTGCACGGCGGAGCCACCCTGCGGGGATCGGTGAGGGTGAGTGGATCGAAAAACTCCGCCCTCCCCATCCTGGCCGCCACCCTCCTTACCCGCGAACCCTGTATCCTCTCCCGGATCCCCGACCTGAGCGACATCCATTACATGCTTCAAATCCTGAGCACTCTGGGTGCCGAAGTCGAACGCGCCAGCGGCACAGTGGTCATCAAAGCCAGCTCCATCACCACCACGGCCCCCTACGAAATCGTCCGGAAAATGCGCGCCTCGGTCTGCGTTCTCGGCCCCTTGCTCGGGCGTGAACACGAAGCAACGGTCTCTCTGCCCGGCGGCTGCGTCATTGGCGATCGACCAATCGATCTTCATCTCCGGGGCTTCGAAGCGCTTGGCACAGCGGTCCGGGTGAAGGGCGGTAATATCAAAGTCTTCGCCCCCAAACTCCAGGGCAACACCATGAATCTCAGCGGAAAATTCGGCTCGACCGTTCTCGGCACCGACAACGTGATGATGGCAGCCGTCCTCGCCGAGGGCGTCACCGTGATCGAAGGAGCCGCTGCCGAACCCGAAGTGGTCGATCTCGCCAACTTCCTCAACAAAATGGGAGCAAAAATCGAGGGAGCCGGCACCAGTCGAATTGTCATTGAAGGCGTGGCCGAACTTCACGGAGCCGAACACGAAGTGATCCCGGATCGGATTGAAGCCGGCACCTTTCTCGTGGCAGGAGCCATCGCCGGAGGATCCGAAGGCATCGAACTTCAGCGGGTGGATCCCTCCCATCTCACGGCGATCACCGACGCCTTGAAAGCCGCCGGTTACCTGATCGAAACCGGGCCGGGCCGCATCCGGATTTGCCCCAACGGCTCCGCCGCCCCCCTCGCCCTGACCACCGAGCCCTACCCGGGCTTCCCCACCGATATGCAGGCCCAAATGTGCGCTCTCCTTAGCACGGTTCCCGGCACGAGCGTGGTGACCGAACAGGTTTTTCCCCAACGCTTCATGCATTTAGCCGAGATGAAACGGATGGGAGCCGAGGTCGAACTCGAGAATGCCACCGCCACCCTGCGGGGAGTCAGCCAACTGAGCGGTGCCCCCGTCATGGCCAGCGATTTGCGAGCCTCCGCCGCCCTCGTCCTCGCCGGGCTCAAAGCCGAGGGCTCCACCGAAGTCAACCGGGTTTATCACATCGATCGCGGCTACGAACATATCGATGACAAACTCGGCATGCTCGGTGCCCGGATCGAACGCGGCAAGGCCTGATCCCCATTATTTCGCCCGCTGGCCAGGGCCACTTCATCTGAATTTGACTTACTCCTCATAGCCCGGAATGTGATTCG
>CAZSPO010000146.1:0-2345 GCA_964608775.1 uncultured Chthoniobacterales bacterium
AATGCGGCCAGGTTCACTTCGGTATGGGCAGCGGGGATGGTGAGATTGACGACCAAATCAATGTCGGGATCGCCCAAGAGCGAAGCGGTATCGGCATGCGCCCGGATTCCCTGCTCCTCGGCCGCCGCTTTGGCCCGCGCGACATCCAAGTCGCAGCAGGCGACCAAATTCAGCCCGGGAAAATCTCGAATCCCCTTAAAATATTGACCGCTGATTTTGCCAACGCCGACGATACCAACACGAAGGGGAGAAGTCATGGGGGTTGGCATACCGACGATGAATAACAAAGGCCAAGGGAAAAAATCAGCAAAACCCAGATAAAACAGGTCAATGAATTTTTGGAACGGGATTGGCAACGGCCTGATGGAAATCGGGAGTCACAAACTCCGGTCGGCCCTGACCCTACTCAGCGTCTTGCTCGGCGTGGCGGCGCTCGTGGTGGTCATGGGGCTGCTGCAAGGGGCCTTTCGAGGCATGGAAGAGGCCATGATTTATTACGGCGGCATGAACCGAGTCTGGGTAGAAGCCACCGAGCTCCCTGAACATCAGGAGCATCTCGCTGCCCTCTCACATGGTAATCGCATGGAGGATGTCGCCCTTCTCGCCACGAACGCCCAGCGGGCGAAGCGCATCATTCCGCGGGTGCAATTCGAGCTGGAGGCCGTGCGCTTCGATAAAAGCGCCCAAGTGGAGGTGCTCGGCGTCCTACCCGCATTCGCCGCCCAAGAAGATTACCCGCTCGCCCGCGGGCGTGGCTTGGGGGAATGGGACGAGCAGGACCGCAACCGGGTCGCGGTCATCGGGGCAGCGGTGGCCGATGCGCTCTTCGCCGCGCACGAAAATCCTTTGGGCGAGTGGATTCGCATCGAAGGGGTCCGCTTTGAGGTTATCGGCCTGAACGTCCGCCAGGCCCGGCCTGAAGCACGGGACCGCTATCCCAACCGCAAGGACAACAGCCTGTTGATCCCGCTATCCACAGCGCTCGCCCTCAAAAATCAGGAAAATCTTACCCACCTCGCCTTGGACGCCTCCACGGTAGAAGAAGTCCCTTTTCTCGTTCAAACCACCCTCAACCTCATGCGGCACGCCCATCGTGGGCTTGAGGATGTCGAGGTGAGGACCAATCAGGAATGGTTTTCCCGCATCCAAACGATTCGCAAACTTTTCTTCATTGTCGGCACCGCGATTGGAGCGATCTCGCTGTTGGTCGGTGGCATTGGGATTATGAATCTGATGCTTGCCTCGGTGAATGAACGGATCCGCGAGATTGGGATTCGCAAAGCTGTGGGAGCGTGGGGGCGCGATCTTTTCCTCCAATTCCTCGTCGAATCCATCACCCTCAGCGTGGCTGGCGGGCTGCTTGGACTCTGGGCGGGCCGCTCGCTCATTGACTATCTGTCCACGGGAATCGCGTCCGAGTCGCCTCCGGTCTTCGACCCGACCGTGGCGGTCACCGGTTTTCTTTTCAGTGTTCTCCTGGGCGTGCTGGCCGGACTCTATCCCGCCTGGCGGGCCGCCCGGATGGATCCCGTCCATGCGCTCCGAATGGAATAGCCCCCTGGATCGTTCACCCTCCTGTTTTATAGAACTCGTCCTATTTTTAAGAACCATTGGGGATACCATAGCCTTCGGGGTCAGGCCGGCAGACCCAGGGTTCGGAGGATCGATCGCACATCAGAGAGATCGGAAAAAAGGAAGTCCGGCTCACACGCGGCCAACTCCTCCCGGCTATACTTCCCCGTCGCCACCGCCACCGCTTTCGCCTCAATGACCCGGGCGCAAGCGATATCGTGCGGGGTATCCCCAATCACATAGACATCTTCGGGTGAAAATTCACGGGCATGTTCCTCCGAGGCCCGCCGAAGAGCGTGCGGTCCCAACTCGTTACGGTTGTGGGAATCATCGGCATAAGCGCCAAACTTGAAAAAGTGCCAGACCCCGACCTGCTCCAATTTGAGCCGGGCTCCCTTTTCCAAATTGCCGGTTAGCAACCCCAAAGCCGCATCCCGACGCATCCGGAGAGTTTCCAAGAGTGGCAAGATTCCGGGTAACACCTCGTGTTGATGATGGGGCAAATGAAGCGCCAATTGGTGAAGATATTGATCGAGCAGGCCACCGATGGACTCCGGTGTGACCGGCCGCTTCTGTTGTTCGAGAAGCTCAATCGCGATGGCTTTATCTGTGCGCCCCGCGATTTCCACCCCTTCCAACGTGGCCTCCGGGCCCAGGTAAGCACGCGCTCCTTCGGCCATCGCCCGCTTGCCGGCTCCAGAGGTGAGAATCGTTCCGTCGATATCAAAGAGGAAGAGCTTCATTGCGAGGGCATTCATGCGATTCCGCCCCCC
>CAZSPO010000146.1:2355-8717 GCA_964608775.1 uncultured Chthoniobacterales bacterium
CTTGGCAACGCCCTTTTTCGTTCCCTCCATCATCCCCTTTTGGTTGGATTGAGACCTGAGAATACTCCTACGATAGTGGGAAATGCGTTTTCGCCACGCAATCCTCCCGCTCCTCGCCGCCGCCATCACGGCGATGACCGCAGAGCTCCGTGCAGAACCCGCTTTGCCGCTCGGCAACCCAGAAGCCGCTGCCGCATGGAAAAACATTGCGGGGCGCTTCGAATCCGGGCCGGAGCTTCGGCGGGATCGCGACGGACGAATCATTTCCGCACGAATGAAACGGCTGCGTCGTCGCGCGAAAGGCGGAGGCTGGGTGGAAATTCAAATCGATCCGGCGGCAGGTGAAGTGGTCCGCTTAAGCGCCGATGGGGCCGCCTTTACCAACGATGAGCTGGCTGATTTCGCCGCATTTCCCCAGCTCCAAAGTCTCAAACTCTTCCACAACGGTCCCCACCTCGCGGACGCTAACCCCGAAGATTACGATGGCAGCGGTTTGGCAGCTCTCCACCATTTGGGGGCTCTGTCCGAGCTGATTTTCGCCGGAAGCCCCTTCGATGACGATGGCATGGCGGCCGCCGCAGGCTTGCCCGCTCTGGAATCTCTCGGCGTCTGGCATACCCGAGTCACTGATGTCGGCCTGGCCGCCTTTCAGGACCATCCAGCCCTGCGCCGAATCCGGCTCAAGCCATTCTGGGAAAAGCGCATCACCGATGCCGGACTCGCGGCTTTGGCCAAAGTGCCGCATCTCGAGTCGCTCTCGGTCGGAGAAACCTATTTCACCGGGGAAGGGCTCAGCCTCTTGGTGCCGATGCATGGGCGGCTCACCGAGGTTGACTTGTCAAATTGCCTCATCCAACCAGCCGCAGTCGAATCCCTGCGGGAAGCCATGCCCGAAGCGTCCATCAAATGGGAAGGCCTTGCGGGAGCAGGAGCCGTGTTGGGCAGCAGCAAGTTTTATTACAAGAGAATCGCCGACTGGGCTCCCCCTCCGCTCTTACAGCAGGCATTGCAAGCCGCCCCCCCGAGCGAATGACCCTGACAATGCATTGATGATATGTCACGCGCTGCCAGTCGGGTCTCATCCATCCCGCTTGGGCACCCAGGTCCCGGCCATTCAAGGACTTGCGACAATCGCGGCTCTAAATGATTGAACATTTCGGTTGTCAAGTCCGTTCTTCTCTGGCATTTTCGCTCCGGTATTTCGAAATTCCTATGATGATTCATCATCCTAAACAGGCGTGGGCGACCGCGTTGGGCATGCTCGCATTGTTGAGTCTTCTTCCTCCACTCGTGGCTGCCCCTGTTGAGGTGGATGAGGGAATCGACATTCCGGCGGTCTGGTCCCCTGAAGCTCACGTCTATTTCGAGGGTGAGCTTCCTGTTTCCGAAGAGCAACTTACGGAGCTGGATAGCTGGCTCGCACAGCGGGCTCCCAATTGGACGGTTGTCCTGCTTGCCGACACGACCGGCGAAAAATTAACTGACGCGCGCGAGCGGGATTTGACCGGATTCGACGCGGTGGAAGAAGCGTTAAATAGTTCGCTGCCAGCAAAAACTGCGTTTGGTGCTCTGCTTGATCCAGTCAGTGGCCAACCGAATGGAGTGGTGCTGCTGCTCTCTCTTGGTGATCAACAGATTTCTTACCTGCCCTCTGCCGCCTACGAAATTCGCGGTCTAGGTCGCAACCATTGGGTGGGCGAACTTGATCAGCCTGCTCTGCGGGCGCTCAACAACGGGTTGCGGATCGTTGATGCGGTGAAAGATACCGTGGTTTACATTGACCAACGGCTTCGAGACATCGTCCTTCAAGAGCAGGCGGCGATCGAATCTCGCCGCGCCAATCTGACCTCCCGACTGGGGGATGCGGGGGATCGTCTTTCGCGATTGGAGGCTTCTGCTTCCGCTTTTCAAACGGCCTTCCCCAACGCGGGGCGAGAGCTGGCCGCTTTTGACGCGGTGACGCTACGTCAACGTCTTGACCAAGCCGCCGATTTTGCTGCCCTCGGCGAGGAATCCAAAGCCATTGCTGTGGAGGAACAAATTTCCGATCAAATTCGGCAGTTTGAAAATCTCTTTCAGCAGCATAGCCGCTCGGCGGATCGGATCCAGCGATTGGAAACCCAACTGGAAGCGACCGAACGGCATCCACACGCCAGCGCGGTCGCTTTCTTGACGGATGACATTCGTTCCCGACTGGATGAGGCCCGCCGCGCTGAATCGCTGGCAGCCCCCGCATTTGCCGCAGCCCTTTCCTCCGCCGAACAAGCTCTCCGGGAAGCCGATACGATCATCGCGAAAAATTCGCAATTTTGGCAAATGATCCTTTGGATCGTCCTCGGTGCGCTTGGACTGGTAACCCTGGTGCTTTTTGTCGCTATCCAATTTTCTCGGCATGGAGCCCGGTCGACGATTGAACAAGCACGGGAAGAGTTGGAATCCTGGAATGGCCTCTTCCGAAGAGCAAGCGGTCTGGCGAGCGGTCTCTACCAACGAACCGTGGTGGTCGTTGGAGCGGCCAACGACCTGGCTCGCCGCGGCATCGCGGGAGCGACCATGGTGCGATCCCGGGAACTTTTGCGCGGGGTAGACCTGCTCTGGTTCCGCTTGGCGGGCATCCGACTGTTGGGCGACCAAGCGAACCACCGGCTGAACCCCAAAGGGCCTTTGTCACGTTTCTTTGCCTCCGCAAGCACGAAAAACGCACTTATCGCGCTCAACAACCTTCGCCAGGGCGAGATTGAAGTCGGTGCCGAAAGCGCCATTCGCTGCCTTGGCGAGGCCACCCACAATCGCAAAGCCGGTTTGCTCTTCGAAGGTCAGTCGGCCAAGGCATTCGTCTTTTCGTCCGAAACCATCCGGGACGAACTCAATGCGGCCCTGGAAGAATCCCGCCAAACGCTCGAAGCCCTGGAATCTGTCTGGAAAGAACTCGACCGAGAAGGGGTCGCGGTTCGGCACGATCTGGATGCCCTCTTGAGCCGGGAACGCGAACTCTCCTCTGAAGCCGCCGAAGATGGACTCCTCGCCGTGCCAGCTCTATTTGAAACGCTCATCGATTCCGCCGAGCGCCTTTTTGTCGAAGCCAGCGAACTTTCCCAAACCGATCCCGTCCATGTGTTGGAAGGAAAATTTCCGGTGGTTCGCACCCGGATTGAAGTGGGTCATCGAGTGGCCAAGGCCATTCTGGATTTCCGCACCACCTCTCTCCCCCGGATTCTTGATGCGGAAAGAGATTATGCCGAACAAGGGCTCGACGCCCGTTGGATCGGGGTGCGGTTGGATGAGGTCGCTTCGCAGGCCAATGAAGTCTGCCGCCTCGCCACCTCCGACGACGCCACCCATGCCCTTGAGCAATTTGAAAGCGCACTCGAAGCACTCGGAGCAGAGAGCCGAGAAGCGCTGACAATCGTCGAAACTTGGCGAGGCCGAGTGCTTCCGATCATTGAGCAAGCCGCCGCTGAAGTGAAACAAGTTCGTGAGCAAGTCGCCCTCAGCCTCCGGATTCCTGTCAACGAGGTCATGCAGGAAAATGAAGATCATCCTCCCCGCCTCCTTCAGCAAGCCGAGCTCCACGGCACTACCATTCTGGCAGCCCTCGCCTCCGGCAACGTCCCGCTCGCACGCGAGACAATGGAAGAAGCCTCTCGTCTCATCCGTCGCGCCGAAACGGCCAGTGCTCAGTATGCCAAGGAGGTGGTGCTTCAACCCCAAACTTGGCAGGATTACGAACGGCGGCTGACAAAACTGGAAGATGCCTTTGAACAGGTCGCCACGGCTGTCCGGAGTCTCGCAGAGCGAATTCCTGAGCCGCTTCTTGTGATTGAGACGTTCGCTGGAAAAAATGGCCAAAATGAAGTGCCTCTCCTCGATGCCCTCCGTCGCCTTCAACTTCATGTTCAGCAACTCCGCGGGCGCTGGGATTCCCATAGCCGAGCTTACAAGACGGGTGCGCTTTTTGAAGGGCGCCGACTCACCCGACAAACCGGCACGATTCTGGGCCGGGCCGAGACGGAGACGGAATGGCTCGCCAGCCAAATCGAACGTTTCGCTGATGCCGGCACCGCGCTCAACCTTCGAATGACCCGCGTCGACAAAGCCCTCCAATCCCTTCGCAGTTCCGAAAGCAACTACAAAGTTCGTCACTCGACCCTCTCGCGGATCGCGCAGATCGAGACCGCTTTTCGTGAGCTTGAAAGTGGTGTCGCCCGCCAAACCACGAGCCCGGTCGCCCAAAACCGCGTGGCTCTCGACCTCCTTCGCCAAGGCGAACTGGTCCAGCGGTTGGTCGATGCCGACGAAACACTCCACAGCCTTGCGGAAAGCACCCTCGTCGAAAATAGCGACTACCTCGCCAACGCCCAACCCACTGGAAAACCCGGGCGCAAAGCCAAGAAAGCCCGGGAAGATTCCCCAATCAGCCAACTCCGCCGCACCCATGAAGCGCTCCTGCCGCTTTGCACCAATCCGCATTACGATTGGGAACAGCTGGACGCCAAGGCCAACGAGTTGTTTCTCGATATCACCCGGCTCATCGCTTCTTACGACGACACTTCCGGCATCGCCGGCCAGGCCTGCGATGCCGTTCACGAAGCGGCTCTTCAAGTTCGAAAACTCGCCGCCTGGGCCTCAGAATTCGAAGTCCGCCCAAACCCCGGCTCTGCCGTGCGCATGCTGAAAGCCGCCCGCGAAAACCTCCGCGAACGCCAATACGAAATGGCCCGCATCCAAGCGGGTGAGACCGTCTCCACCACCGCCCGCACCTTACAACTCGCCAATCAACAAGTGGAACTCGCCCGGCTCGAAAGTCAGCGCACCGAGGAAATCAAACGTCGGGAAGCGGCCAAAGCACTCGGCCAATTCTCCCCCCACACCCTCTTCGCCGACCCCTCCCCACAGCTGGTTGCCGCCCCGATCGTCCATCTCAGCCAGCATGCCTCCCCGCCGCAACCCAGCACGGCAAACCCTGCTGCGGAAGAATCAGCTGTCGAGGAACCCGCTCCCGAACCGATCGCTTATCCTGCCGTCTGGTGACGTCCGCAGCTCCGCAAAGCGAGCGGATCGATCAAACAAGCAAACCGGCCTGCGAGATTTCGATTTCTCTACAAAGAGAAGTCGATGGCGTTCATCGACTCCGCCACGTCGCGAAGCCGGTTCACGCTCGCCATCGCCACCTCTAACCAGACGAAAAAACCCCGTATCTCTTCGTCGGGCCGCTCCCGAAACACCCCTTGAATCCGCAAAGCCGCTACTTTCTCCCGCAACACAGCCGCCGCCTCCATAACCGGCTCGACATCGGCCACCCACCCACTCTCCGGTTCAGTCACTCGCCTTTCGCACATCTGCAATAAGGTCGTCTGCGCAGCGGCCAATCGCTCCGCTTCCTCCCCCACCCAGCCACGAATCGACTGAACCACAGCCGGGGCAGCCGAATCCGGCCCGTGAAACCCGAGGGTCGCTCGCGCCAGGACTCCTGTAAGAGCACGCAAATCACCGGCCTGCCCCAGCCGCCCCCGACTCTCCGACATCGCCTCCAACCAAAGCTGTTCAAACCGCTTCCGTTCCGCCGCTGCCCGGTCCAGGCCTCGGATGGCTTCCCCCCGCTCCCCTGCCCCCATTCGCCACGGCATCATATCCACCGTCAACAACCGCCGCATAGCCGCCAGCCACCGCGCAAGAGAGCCTCGGAACACATCGTATGAACGAACCGGATAAACAAATCGCGCCACCAATCCCACCATAACTGCCGCCAGCAAAATCCCTTCCAAACGCGACCAAACCGGAGCGAGATCAACGGAGGGCCCATACCCCGCATCCAACACCAGCAACACCACCAGCCCCGTTTGCATCCCGATGTAATTGTAGCGTTCGCTGGAGAAATAAAGATAAGCAGAAAAGGTCATCAACCCGCCGAGCAAAGCGCTCATCCCCCATGGCCCGGTCAAATGCGGTATCACCCAGATGATCGCGGCCAATGCCAAGCCCCCACCCAGCAAACATCCCCCCAACCGAAGCAGCAGCCGCCGAGAGCTCGCCCCGATGGTCGCCTGATAAAGCGCTCCTGCACTGACGACCGCGCTGAAAAGAACGTCGTTCCACCCCAACGCCAGGACCACCCAGCTCGTCAATAGCATCCCCAAACCCGGCTTGAGCGCCTGGATCACCATCGTCCGATCGACCTGGGCCGACATCCCCCCCTTACTTCGCCCGATCTTTTCTGAGGCAGCATTTGGAGGCTCTCGCAAACGTCTCACCCCCCCCAGAACCGCCTCGGTCTGCGAGACAATCAGCGCTGCCGCTGTCAACTGTTCAGCCGGCAGGGGATCGGCCCAACTCGCCCGTCACAGCGCTTGAAACGCCGCCTG
>CAZSPO010000147.1:0-8682 GCA_964608775.1 uncultured Chthoniobacterales bacterium
CGGTTGCACCCGTCGGCTGGATCGTTCATAAGCGGCGGGAGCGATGCCGATCATCCGCCAACATTGGCTAGTTAAACAGGAACCCACCGCCTATTCGTGGGATGATTTTGTGCGGGACAAAACCACGGCCTGGACCGGGATTCGCAATCACCAGGCGCGAGCCAATCTCGCGGCCATGCGGAAAGGGGATCGGGTGTTATTTTATCACAGCGTGATTGGAAAAGCGGTCGTCGGTTGCGCAACCGTGGAAAAAACCGCTTTTCCCGACCCGACAGCCGAAGATCCTCGTTGGATTGCGGTGGAGCTGAAAGCCGGTCGCGCATTCAAAACGCCCGTCCCATTGGAAATCATCAAGCAAGAAGCAGAACTTGCCGAACTACCGCTGCTCCGCCAGTCCCGGCTCTCCGTCATGCCCATCCGGGAAGTGGAGTATCACCATTTGCTCCGCCTGGGCGGGATCGGTTAATCGAGGGGGGTTTTTAACCAAGCTCTTTCTCAATTCTTTCGCTGAGCCACTGTTTGATCATGCTTTGGTAATTCAGATAGCGTGCCCGGGCGATCCGCTTGATCCGCGCAAGCATCCGCGGATCAAAGCGCAGGGTGATCGTGGTCGATTCGCGGGTGTCCGCCTTCAAGATCGTGGCGTTCATCAGCCGCGGATCAATCCGTGTCCGCGCCCAAAAGGCCGCCTCCTCCTCGGGAGAATCGAAAGGAGGGACTTCATCCCAGGTGTGAATCATCTGATCAACTGATTTGGAAGGCTGGCTCATGCGATTTTCCCGCGTTAGAAGGCTTCGGAATTTTTCCGCTCGTAAAACTGTTCTTCTTCCGGAGTCATCGGCCGCGCCAGGATGACCCGGTAGCGTTTGCCGTCTGTCCAGAATACGGAAAAGAGGCCCGCGCCATCCACGGCGTGTCCGAGATTAAAATAACGGGCTTCCTCCGTGTTGGGCAACTCCGGCAAGAGGCGAATGCTGAATGGATCTTCAAAACTCTCCTCGATCTCCCGCGGAGTCATCCGTTTGAGGTCAAAGGGGGCGTCCAACCAATCGAAATCCATCCATGCATCAGAGGCGGATGTCAGAGGGAAGTCAATCGGTTTGCTGACCACCCATTCTCGCTGGGTCGAGAAGGGAGGGAAGCGGTAGGGGGAGAGGCGCAAGGCCCATGAACCATCGGGGTGAACGCTAGCGGCTCCTCCCCTGTCGCCTCGCGGTTTGCCCCAGAGATGTGCCCTTAAAAAGGAGAAGTGGAATTTCCAGGTTGCAACCGGAGTGGAATGCTTTAGACAGAGAATCCCCATCTCATGAATACCCTCTCCTGGCTGAGATTTACCTGGGATCTCGGCCAACTGCCAGACCCTCCCATCGAACCGCCCAAGCGTTTCAGCTTTCGCCTGGCTGTCCGGGATGATCGTGAAATGACCACCCAACTAATCAAGCGGGCGTTTGGCATGGACACGGAATGGTATGAAGGGTTGCCTCAGGCGTTCGGTGTCATCGATCCCTGGATGCAAAAAGCGTTTGAACTCAAAGAAGTGCCCTGCCTCCTCCTCTGCGACGGTTCCCGCGCCGTCGGAGCTTCTCTGCTTCACCACGAGCCAGCTGCCGAAAACCACCTCATCAGCGGTCCCTGCATCTCCAGCGAATATCGGAGCCGCAAACTCGGCACCCTGCTCTTCGACGCCTCCCTCCGGCAGCTTCAGCTTTACGGGGTCGGTACGGCGCGGGGAGTGGCCAAGGAAAAATCGCTGGCCGCCCGTTGGCTATACCCGCGATACGGCGCCCAAGTTGAAGGGTATCCGCTTCCCGCAGAGGAAGATTAGTCGAAGTGAGGCCTCCGGCAGTTCCGCCACTGGACGGTCGGCTTCCCCCGTCGTAGGCTGGCACCTTCCCTCGTATGATCTCGTTGCAACCCGAGTGCGCCCCCGATTTTGTTCGGGATATCACCGCGATTTTTTCGACCGACGGCCTCCTCTCGCAGGTGAAGAAATTCGAATTTCGCCGCGAACAGCAGCAAATGGCGACGGCCGTCGCGGAAGCGCTCACTAGCCAGTCCCACTTGGCGGTGGAAGCCGGCACCGGGGTCGGAAAATCGTTGGCTTACCTCATCCCCGCGATTCTTTACGCCAAACAATTTCAAAAGCGGGCGATCATCTCGACCCACACGATCAATCTCCAAGAGCAACTGATCCAAAAAGATCTCCCGCTGCTCGCGAAGCTGCTGCCCGTCGAATTCGATGCGGTCCTGGTAAAAGGACGCGGCAATTACCTCTGCCCCAATCGCCTCGACCGCGCCCTGCGCAATTCGGAGAGCCTCTTCACCGGCCCCGAACAAGCAGAACTCAAGCGCCTCGAAACCTGGAGTCGCAAAACCACCGACGGCAGCCTCAGCGATTTGGAGGTCGAACCCGACCCAAAAGTCTGGGCGCAAGTCTGCTCCGAAACCCACATTTGCACCGCTAAAAATTGCGCGAAAGGTCGCCCCTGCTTCTACCAGGAAGTGCGCCGCCGCATGCTCGCCGCCGATGTGTTGGTCCTCAATCACACCCTTTTCTTCCTCCACCTCGGTGACCCAGGAGAAATGCGGACCCGCGAGAGCGGCTACATTTTTCCCAATGATTTCGTCATTTTCGATGAAGCCCACACACTGGAGCAAGTCGCCTCCCAACAGATCGGGGCTGGCGTTTCCCAGTTTGGCCTCAAACAGGCCCTGCAACGCCTCTACAATCCCAGAACCAAAAAAGGCCTCTGGACCGTCCTTGGCAACAGCGATGGGGTGGTGCAAACCGCCGGACTCCTCGACCGGGTCGACGCCTTCTTTGACGAAATTGCCGGACGCGCCGATTTCAAAAAAGGGCGGGAATACCGGGTTCGCGAAGTCGATTTCGCTCCCGACACCCTGAGCAACGGCCTCGCCAACCTGCAACAAGCGGTTGTGGAACAGGTCCGTCAACTGGAGGACGCCCCGGAAAAAGCCGAGCTGCAAGACCTGGGCCGCCGCATCCGAGACGCCCGCGAAGGGCTCGGCCTCTTCCTGAGTCAGGACTACGATGACCATGTCTATTGGATCGAAAAAACCGGCAAAAGCGGGGGGTTCCTCAAACTCAACGTCTCTCCGATCGATATTTCCGAACACCTTCGCGCCCTGCTATTCCGGGAAAACAACAGCTGCATCCTGACCAGCGCCACCCTCGGTATCGGTCCCTCTGACCTCCGCTATTTTCGTCAACGCATCGGTGGCGAAACCGCCCGCCCTCTCCAAGTCGGCAGTCCCTTCGATTACGAGCGGCAGATGAAATTATTCGTTCCCAAACGAATGCCCGACCCCCGGGAGCCCGGCTACGAAACGGCTCTCACCAAGTGGATCGCCCATTTCCTCGATCAAACGCAGGGGGCCGCGTTTGTCCTTTTCACCAGCTATCGCCTGATGGAATCGACCGCTCAGGCAATGGACGCTTATTTCGATAAGCGCGGATGGCCCCTCCTCGTGCAAGGCCGCGACCTCTCCCGCAGCCGGATGCTCACGGCATTCAAGGAGGAACGGGAGAGCGTCCTCTTCGGCACCGATAGCTTCTGGGCCGGCGTCGATGTGCCCGGCGACGCGCTCACCAACGTCATCATTACCCGCCTCCCCTTTGCCGTGCCCGATCATCCCCTCATCGAAGCCCGGCTCGAAGCCATCCAGGAACGAGGCGGCGATGCGTTTCGCGATTTTTCCCTGCCCGAAGCCGTTTTGAAATTCCGCCAGGGCGTCGGTCGGCTGATCCGAACCAAAAGCGACCGCGGCATGGTGGTGGTGCTCGATAACCGCGTCCTAACCAAACCCTACGGGCGCACCTTTCTCCAAGCGCTCCCCAAATGCCCCCTCGAAATCGTCGAGTGATTCTCCCACCCTCTTCTTTCCCCATGCCTGCACCCGCCACTCCCCCTCTCCTTCTCGGTGCCCACATGTCCATCAGCGGTGGCGTCGATCAAGCCGTCCTTCGCGGCGAAAGCATCGGCTGTACCGCCATTCAGATCTTCGTGAAAAATAACATGCAATGGTTTGCCAAACCGTTTGCTGAAAAAGAAATCACTGCCTGGCACACCGTGGCCGACCGGCTCCCCGCCGTGTTTGGACACACCGGTTACCTGATCAATGTGGCCGCAGCCAAACCGGAGAACCTCGATAAATCCCGGCGCAGCCTCGCGGATGAACTGATTCGGGCCAACCAGCTTGGCCTCCCCTTTCTCGTCCTCCACCCGGGAGCCCATCTCGGAGTCGGCGTGGAAACCGGGATCGAACGGGCGGCGGCCAGCCTCGACGCCGTTTTCGAAACCGTCGGCGATCTCCCCGTCCACATCGCCCTTGAAAACACGGCCGGCCAGGGCACCACACTCGGCTCCACCTTCGAGGAGTTGCGCGGCATCCTCGACCGTGTGCAAGCTCCCGAACGGTTCGTGATCTGCCTTGATACCGCCCATTTGCTCGCCGCCGGGCATCCCATCGATTCCGAGGCGGGAGCCAAGCAGGTGCTCGCCGAGTTCGACCGCATCATCGGGTTTGACCGCCTCGCCGCCTGGCATCTCAACGATTCCAAGACCGCTCGCGGCAGCCGGGTGGACCGCCATGAAGCCATCGGCCAAGGCCACACCGGGCTCGACATTTTCCGGGTGATCCTGCGCGAACCCCGTTTCGCCCGAGTGCCCAAAGTGCTGGAGACTCCGAAGAGCGATGATCTGCACGAAGATGTTGAGAACATGGCGACCTTGCGTGCGCTCATTTGAGCGGGCCTAAGGATTTGCTCCCAAACCCTTTTTTGCGTCGAAATTGTGACATTCTAGGTTTTGACCGCGCTCCGGCTGGATGTTTTTGGTTGGCGCATGAAAACCGTCCAGGAGTATATTGATGAAACGCCCGTCTGGGCTGATGGCACCAAGGTTCCCTTCACGCCACTCACCGTCATGCAATGGCGGATTTGGCTGCTGGCAACAGCGGGAAAATTCTTCGAAGGGATGACGGTTTTTATGACGGGGGTCGCCCTGCCTCTTCTCACCCTGGAATTTAATATCGGCGCAGCCGAAAAAGGGCTGGTCGGAGCGGCCACACTCTTCGGGATTTTGGTGGGAGCCACAGCACTGGGCGGCTTGTCGGACCGGTTTGGGCGGAAGCCGATGTTCATTATTGAAATGGCGATCTTCACCTTCTTTTTGATCCTCGTCACCTTCAGCCCGAATTTCCCCTTTATGCTCATCTGCCTCTTTGGGATGGGATTGGCGCTTGGCTGCGATTACCCGACCGCCCATGTGGTGATTTCGGAAAGCATCCCGAGCAATAGCCGGGGAAAACTCGTGTTGAGCGCGTTTGGTTTCCAGGCGGTGGGAGCGATGGTTGGCACGCTGGTCGGCTTCCTGATTTTGTCGAACTCGGAGAGCGTTCAAGATTGGCGGATCATGTATGGCGTCACGATTATTCCGGCCATTCTGGTGACCATCGGGCGTTTTTTCATCGTCAACAGCCCCCAGTGGTTGGTCGTTCAAAATCGGATCGAGGAAGCGAAAAAAGAAATCCACCGGTTGCTGGGCCGCAAACCGACCTACCCCAAGACCTTCGACCTGCACGATCCCCATGCTCACCTGAACAAAATCAAAGGCAAATTCAGTGATCTCTTCAAAAAGAAAAACCGTCGCGCCACCATCCTCGCCTCCGTCCCCTGGTTCCTTCAAGATTTGGGCACCTACGGCATCGGGATTTTTACCCCAATCATTCTCGCCACGGTCATCGGAGAAAAAAGCGATCATCCTCGCAACCTCGCGGAGGTGATTCACAACGACTTACTTGCCGCAAAAGGAGCCAGCTTTATTGATGCTCTGCTCGTGGTTGGAATCATAGCCGCCGTCTTGATGGCCGACCGCATCGGTCGCATTCGGCTGCAAATTTTCGGCTTCATCGGCTGCGCGATCGGGCTCTTCATTGCCGCTATGTCGACTTACACGACGGGCCACACGGCGGTGCTGTTGGTGTTCCTGGGCTTTATGATTTTTAACTTCATGACGAACATGGGTCCGAATGCCATGACCTATCTGGTTGCGGGCGAGGTGTTCCCAACAAAAGTGCGAGGGCTCGGAGCCGGGTTTGCCGCTTCGTTCGCCAAAATCGGAGCGGTCACCACAGCCTTTCTCTTCCCTATCTTGCTTCACCAGATCGGAACGGCCAATCTCCTTTACATTTTGATAGGCACCTCACTCCTCGGAGCCTTTATCACCTGGCGCTTCAGCATTGAAACCAAAGGGAAAAATCTCGAGCATGTGGGGATGGAGTAAACTCGCCCCCGATATCTGAGGGCAACCGGTTAGCCGAATGCTGCCGAGGGCTGATTCCATTTGCCTGGCAAATCATTGGAACTCGGGAACACCACGAAAATGACCCCGGATTAGCCCGGCGCTTTCTTGCTCGACGCCAGAGGAGGTCCGCATGAACGTCCAGCCATGGCGGATCCTGCTTATGATCAATTGATAGCCCGGCTTCGGGAAGTGACTTTGCTCGGAACGATGTCGAGTGCCCTGCATTGGGATCAGGAGACTTACTTGCCCAAGGCGGCCACCCCTTACCGGGGCGATCAGCTCGCCTGGCTTTCGGGCCGAGCCCATGCGTTGTTTACCGATCCCGAAGTCGGCGAATGGATCGGATCGGCAGCCAGAGCGGGCTTCGATCCCGAGAGCACCGAAGGGGTGAATGTCCGCTGGCTCCAACGGCAATATGACAAAGCCACGAAATTACCGGGAACCTTCGTGGAAGAATGCGCCAAGACGCAAACCATGGCGAACGCCGCCTGGATCGAAGCCCGTCGCGAGCGAGACTTTGCCCGGTTCGCCCCGCATCTCGAAGCCCTCACCCGGCAGGCTCGGCAGCGGGCGGACTACTTAGGCTATGCCGACTCCCGTTACGACGCTTTGCTTGATGAACATGAGCCCGGAGCCACGACATCCGGGGTGGGAGCCCTCTTTGACTCGCTCGCCCCCACCCTCTCGGAATTGGTTGCCGCCGGAGCCGAGGCCTGTGCCAACCTCCCCGTTCTTCTCCCGCCCGGGCCTTACCCGGAAGAGACTCAGCGAGTTTTCAATGCCGAGGTTGCCGCCGCGATTGGCTTTGACTTCGATGCCGGCCGGATTGACACGACGACTCATCCCTTTTGCACCACCCTCGGCCCGCGCGACCATCGGATCACCAACCGCTACGACCCGGCGGATTTCACCTCATCTCTCTACTGCATCCTGCACGAAACCGGGCATGCCCTCTATGAAATCGGATTGCCGGAGGATCAGTTTGGGCTGCCGTGCGGAAGCGCGGCCTCCCTGGGGATTCACGAATCTCAATCTCGCCTTTGGGAAAATCATGTGGGGCGAAGCCTGGCATTTTGGGAGCATTGGTTCGACCGCGCCCAGGCGCTCTTCCCTCAACTGGCCGGGACAACCCCCGAAGCACTCTGGCAGCATGTCAACCGGATCGAACGCACCTTCATCCGCGTCGAAGCTGATGAGGTCACCTACGATCTGCATATCATCTTGCGCTTTCGCTTGGAACGAGCCCTCGTGGAGGGGGAAATCGAGGTGGCGGACATCCCGGCCACTTGGAACGCCATGTTTGCCGAACTCATGGGGTTGCAAGTCGATCACGACAGCCATGGCTGCCTGCAAGATGTCCATTGGAGCTTTGGCGGTTTTGGCTATTTCGCCACCTACAGCCTGGGCAACATCAATGCCGCCCAACTCATGGCAGCGGCCACCCGCCAAGTCGCCGGGCTCCAGGCCCAACTCGCCTCCGGCCAATATCGCGCCCTGCTCGGCTGGTTGCGGGAGCATGTGCATCAGCCCGGCATGCGCCATTTCCCCGTCGATTTGATGCAGCGGGCCACGGGTCAACCCGTTTCTCCGGACGCCCACCTCAGCCGGTTGGCCGAGAAAATCAGCCTGTTTGGTTAACCCCGCTGTTTCATAAAAGCAGGAAGGGGTCGCGCCGCAGATTTTTGGGCAGGGCGCGGAGTTCAGGCGGGGCCGTATCCGTTGTGCTACGTAACCGCCTGAACGACAAAGCCCTGTGCAAAAAGATCAAGCGAACACGACTGGTTTTATGAAACAGGGGGGTTAACTTCGACCCAGCTTTTCCCAAAGTCGGGAACCCAGGACCAAGAGGCCGATCAGAGCCGCCCCGACCGCAGCCGCCAACACTCCGCCGGCGGCGAGATCTTTGACGTCTCGAATGGCGGGGTCACGCTCGGGTTGAACCCGGTCGGCCAGCCGTTCGATCGAGGCATTGCAGGCTTCAGCACTCCAGACGAGCGCGATGGCCAATAGCAGCAAAGCCCACTCTCCCGCCCCGCAGCCCAACCAAACCGCACAGAGGGCCACAGCGAGAGTGGCCAACGCGTGCAACCGGGCATGCGGCTCCCCGGCAATCAGCAACCTGAGCCCGCGCACCGCGCAAACCAACGCCCGCCAGCGATCCATCATCACCCGCATCCCCATCGACTTATCCTGCCGCAGGGCGGGGGAAAAGCCGGATTTCGGCAAATCTCTGATAGACGCGGCACGGTTTGCACGCATAATGAGCAGCCTTTTTCCAAGGGATTGACCCTTTAAAAGCGACACGCTAAGAGCGACCCTAAACACCGCGATCCTAAACACCGCGACCCTAAACACC
>CAZSPO010000148.1:0-8670 GCA_964608775.1 uncultured Chthoniobacterales bacterium
GAACGATTCCACGGCGAAGTTGATCGCCGCCAACGCGCTTGAACTGCCGTTCGCCTTTCCGTATCTCACAAGCCCCTGAGTATCGCCCTAAGCGGATCAGGCACCATTTTCCATCCAGAACGGTGCGACCGAGGGAATTGCGGTTTGAGCCAGGTATCTGCTGCGGTGCAAGCCAAGTCCGATAGGCTGTTAGGCGACCGACAAAAATCGGAGACTCTCTTGTAACCCCCGTTTTTCCCCTTCCTCCGTGCCGTTAAAGTTTTCATCTTCCAGTTCGATGGAGATCCCACCTGTATAATGGGCGTCCGCCAGGATTTTGAAAATTTCGCTCCACTCACACGCCCCGAGTCCTGGGAGCGTGTAACGCCAGATATGTCCGCCAAACCCGTGAGGTTTCGCAAAGACGCCCGGTTTTTCCGTTCCATAGAGATACTGCGCCCCTGCATTGATCGCCGTATCTTTGGCATGCACATGATGCACATGGCCGACGAACTCTCGTAAAAAGCGGACGGCATCGATTCCCTGTCGCACCAGATGGGAAGGATCATAGTTATACCCCAGGGCCGGGGAAGGGAACGCCTCGAACAGGCGACGGACCGTCTCGGGTGTGCAGGCCAGGGCTCCCGGCCCCGGCCAACCCTCGACCACCAAATGGCTCCCGGTTGCTTCCAGCACAGGGATCAACGCTCCGAAGCTCTCTTGCAAATAATCAAAATGCTGGGCTCCCGGCAAAGTGGGATCTTCGGGTAGCATGACCAAAAAGAAACGCATCGGGCCGGTGACCGCGCAGACCGCCTGCACGTAATCGGTATTCCTCTCCACCGCTGCCGCTCGGATTGCGACATCCGCAGACAACATCCCTTTCCACTCGGCCAAGTCCACACTGCCAATGCGCATCCCGGCCTCGATGATGGTTCGGGCCATCACATCCCCTTCTTTGCCCAAATCCAAGAAGGCAAACCGTTCGCGTTGCGCCCAGGCAATGAGTCCCGGTAAATCTTTCTGCCACGCTCCCCATCCCCGCCTAAACCCAATGGGGAATTGCCCCGTTTTTGTCGCCATGGTCATCCTTTCCTATTGAATGAATTTATCTTTTTTTGCAAAGCGCTACCCGAAAAGATCGAGTCACGTTGATGGTTTTCCCAAGCGATTGAGGGTGATTTCCCGAAAATCGTAGGAGCAAGCGCGAACGGAGGGCCTAGCTGGCGTTGACGCCTCAGCGGAGTGAGGCGGCTACAGGAGGCGCAAGCGGCAGTCGGGGGCGCGGAGCGGTGTCGCCACGGTGCTCTGCTGCCGTGTTCGTCCCGGAGGGGCGCTGACTCCCCCCAAGGTAGGGCTGGATTTTTCAAGGGCTGGAAATCATTCTTAAGATGATGCGTGCATGGCTTTTTCCCCTCCTCCTTCTTTCTGTTTCAACCACCGAGTCGTTTGGTCAGGCCCCGTTTACCATCGAAACAGTCAAGGGCACCGTGACAGCTTCGTGGAAAGGTGACGCCGCGACAATTCTGGAAACGGCTCCTACCGATGAACAGGTTGCCGCCCTCGCGGCCTATCCCGAAATTCAAGAAATTAGCATCAGCGGTTGCACCTCTCTCACTGGCACCGGTTTTGCCGCTTTGAAAGAACTACCGAATTTACGATCCATCCGGTTCAATGGAGCTGGTCCCGAACGCTTCAGTGTTCTTTTTAATGGGAAGCTCGACGGATACCGCGCCTTGGCTGAGCTTGACCAGCTGACCTCGCTTTACCTTGGCCATGTGAAAGTGCCCGTCGAAGGGGCGGTGACACTGGTAAAAGGATTGCCGAATCTTGTTGATTTCCTGCCTGGGGTCGCGGCGGACGATCAGATTATCGTGGCGATCATGGACGCACCGACTCTCCAGCGAGTTTCGTTCGGACACTGGGCGACGGTTCCGGAGAGCCAGGTCACTATGGCTGGATTTTCTCATTACGCCTTTATGAAATCGCTGGAATCTCTCAGCACAGGCTCGGTTCCTCCAGCCGACGGTTCTCCGCGGCAGATGCTGGAAACGTTGGGGCAAATGGAAGGCTTGACCAACTTGCAGGTTGCCTTTGGAGGAAGGATCGTGGGAGGAGCCAAGCGAGGAGCGGAATCCGCTGAGGTCACAGCGGAAGATCTCGCCCTGCTGGCCTCGCTTCCTAAGCTGGAAAGTTTGCAGATTGCCCATGTTCGAATCACAGAGGGCGGGCTCCAAGGTCTCGCCGCCCTCCCCGCCCTGAAGCGACTGACGCTTAACGGTGTCGAATACGCCGAAACCGATCTGGCTGCTCTCCAAGCCGCTCGCCCCGAGTGGAAAATCGCTCCCGGCAAATAGGCAAATAGGTCCCTCAGAAAAAGCGGTTGCCAGCCGCCCTCCTCCTCTCCATATTCCGCCTCCCACTTCCAGGAAAAGGAGCTATCTCATGTCCCAACACCGCAGTCTGAAAGGCGCCAGCACCATTGCTGCCAAAAAAAATGTTTTGAAACGATTTGAACGCGTCGAGTTACTCAAAAAGCGCGGCCAATGGAAAGAAGGACGCAGCCCAATGGGTCTGCCCAAAACCCAGCCGGACGCCTAGCCTAGCCGGACGCCTGATCGTTCGTGGCGTTTGATCCCCCCTTCTGACTTGTGCGGATCAATCAATATCTCGCCGCCTGCGGCCTTGGCTCCCGGCGCTCCTGCGAAAAGCTGGTGCTGGAAGGAAGCATTCGCATCAACGGCCAAGTCATCACTTCGCTGGCTTGCCAGGTTGAACCCACTGACCGCGTGATGCTGGGTCGGCGGACGCTGACGCCTGAGCATCTTCGTTCCATCCTCTTCCACAAACCGAAGGCCGTCCTCTGCTCTAAGACCGGTGACGGTCGGCGGCGCACGGTTTACGATTATCTCGATCCAGACCTTCAAAATCTGCGTTATGCCGGTCGGCTCGATTATGATTCGGACGGGTTGATGGTTTTCTCCAATGACGGTTCGCTGATCAACCGACTCACTCACGCCCGTTTTGGGACCGAAAAAGAATATCGGGTGACCTTGGAGACCGACTTTGACCCGGCCCACATTCCGAGATTGCTCAAGGGGTTTCTGTTTGAAGAAGGACGGGCCAAAGCTCTGCGGGCCAAGCATCTTCGCGGTCCGCAAGTGGAGCTGGTGCTCAACACGGGGCTCAATCGGCAGGTGCGCAGAATGTTCGCGCGGATGGGGTATGAAGTGAAACGGCTGAGCCGCATTCGCATGGGGCCATGGACCTTACACGGACTCCCAGAAGGCACTTGGCGGGCGCTTGGTGCGGGCGACTTGGCTCAGCTTCAGACACCCCGAAGTTTTCCTGGGGAAGAGGCGGAACGGAGAAAACAGGGGGGCCAGCGCGCCAAGGTGGGGAAGCCTCGCCAAGGGGGGGCGTCGAGGTGAGGCGGGGCGGACGGCGCCCCCCCCACCCCTCATCGTCGCAAACGCCTTCCTCAGAAGTCAGAAGGGCTGAGCTTGCCCCGACCTCGGTTCCCCGGAAAAAGTCGGCCTCGGATCGACCCTCGCGCCATTAACCCAAACAGGGCATCGCAAGGGTGGAGAGAAGGTTTCAGTGGGGGCGGCTGCGTCGATGGGCCGCTTTGGGTGGGTTCATTTGACGTATTTTTTGACTTCACTTTTTTCGACGGGGAACCCCGCCGATTTCAGTGACTCGAAGCCGCGCATAAAGAAAAGCTAGAGGCCTCCCGTGCCCGGCGCAAATGCCTCTTTGCCGGTGACCCCTCTTTCGGCAGCCTTGGGAGCCGGGAGCCGCCAGGCCGAACATTCGACCCGGAGCCATTTACCGAGCCCGCGCAGAAAGAGCGGCAGAGCATCAAGGCCTGGGCTAAATCCAGGATACATCTCGCGACGATGCAGGTTTGCTTTCCCGTAGCAACCGGCGGCGTGTCGTTTTCTGGCGATCACGGCCAGGCGACGGTTGTAAGTTTTCATGAAGGCGGCGAAGGCTCCGCCGATCGGGCCGGAGTAAGGAAAAACGAGAAAGCCTTGATGAGAGTCCCGATACAAGAAGCGAACCGGCCCGATGAAAAAAGCGCCCACATCCATCAGCATCGCCGCACTCATCAGGTCGGCGTCGCCCAGGTAGAAATATTTATCCACATAGATCGCCTCGAACCATTGTTCGAATGCATGGGCAAAACCGATGTTCAACCGTTCCAGATCGGCGGTTGCCGTGACCGGGAGAGGATGGGCCAGGACTACCTCCACCGCTTGCGAAATGGTGAAGGCGGCAAAATCGAGCCCCGAGCTATACAAAGGATCCATGAATCCCGCCGCATCGCCGACCATCAACACCCCCGGCTCCGCAATGCGTTGGCAGGCGTAAGGCAGGTTGGAAAACGCTTTCACATCGCCCGGAACCACTTCGGCTTTTGCGAACCATTCTCGGCCGACCGGATGACGCAGGAGATGGGCTTTCAGTTTTTCCCCAAGATTCGCGCCTGCCAATTGCCCCGGGTCAAAAAGTCGCTGGTCATAGACGAGCCCCACGCTGAAATCGCCGCCGCGCAAGGGAATCACCCAGCACCACCACCCATACCCGACTAGATGATTGGTGGCCAAGGCCCTCGACGCCCCGCAGGCGTTGGCGACTTCCGGGTGGTCCCCCCGCATCTCTGCGCCTTCGATGTCGCGCATCCCTCGGAACCGCGCCCAGATCGCGCTGGTCGGATGTCGGTCGGCGAGGGAACGCCAATGCCCGAGTTTCCGTGCAGTGACCGATGCCCGTCCCGAGGCGTCGATAAGCCAGCGGGCTCGAAAAGTCTGCCGCGCCCCTCCTTGTTCGAACGTGACCGCTACCCCCTCCGGTCCATGGGTGAACTCCGTTAGCTTCGCCGGTCGCAAGACTTCGCAGCCCGCAGCCTCGGCTTCTTCTAACAGATAGGCATCCGAACGGGCCCGGTCGAGTTGGTAAGCCGGGAGGCGCACTTGAAATTTTGGCCCGATCTCCCCACAAGCCGCATACGATTCGTCCCCTACCCGGTCGAACCAAAAGCGCAACCCCTGTTTGGGCAATTGTTCATGGGCCAAATGACGGCCCATACCGAGTTGGCGCACCATGAAGCAGGAGCTGATTTCGGTGGTTGATTCGCCGACTTTACGGTCGAAAGCCACAGCCCGTTCGAGGATCGTGATTCGCAGCTCCGGACGTCGCCGTTTGAGGAGCAGCGCGGTGGAGGCCCCGGAAAAGGCCCCGCCCAGCACGATGACATCGCGGTCAAAACCGACTTTCCCCGCAGGCTGTTCTCTCTCGCTATTTGGCATGCCCAGATTGACAGTCTGCCCCGGTTTCACGACGAAGCAAGCTGGTGCTCGGCGGTGGTCAAGATTTCCAACAGATGATCGGCACAAATCTGCGACCAAGTTTCCAATTGCCCGTGCCGTTCCAGGATGGCGTGGAGAGGGAGAAATCCGAGTGATTCAATCACGGCCTCACCCGGCCCAACCTGGGGGCTGTCCAGATGGACGACGTGGACAATGCCGAGATGCACGGCGCCGACCGCGTTTGAATCGTCGTTGAGCAGGGCGACGGGGGTCTGGCGGTAAGTCGTCCCGAGGGTTAATTCTTCATGCAGCTCCCTGGCCAGGGCGGTCTCGTAAGCGGCCCTGTCGAAGCGGTGCCCATCGAGATCGGCGTCGTTGATATGGCCACCGATTCCGATCGACCCCTTGGCTGCGAGTCGGGTTTCCCCCCCTTTTTTTCCCCGCACATAATGGAGGACCTGCCCGCCGTGTTCGACGATCAAGTAAGGGATCAGTTGTTTAAAAGCCGGATCCTCTTCCGCCACCGACCGACGCAGGAAACGGAGGTGGGCCGAGGCAAGAAAGGCGTCCAGATAACGGGCGGCATCAAAGTGCAACCCTTGGAAGGCCCCGAGTTCGTCGAATAAAGCTCGTGGAATCACCAACACATTCTCTTCTTTCATCCCGCCACCTTTCATCGGCTTTCGCGGGATTGTCGAGATCGGGGGTGCCCGAAAAAGCGGATGACGCCCCGGCACTCCCTGCGTAGTTTCTTCTTCTATGCAAGAGACTCCGACCAGCCGGGCCGCCCGGATTGTAGAAGAACTCCAGCTTTTTCCGGATGATGAAGAACGGCTCTTCGAAGTGATTCGCCGGGGGAAATTGTCCGAGGGCCTCCCGTCCGAAGCGAAAATCGAAGAGCGCCTGGTGCCGGGCTGCGTGTCGAATCTCTATCTGGTCACCAAGCTGGACGAGGGGCGCTGCCGGTTTCTCACCGACGCAGATGCCTTTATCACCAAGGGGGTCGCCGCGATTGTCTGCTACGTTTACAGCGGGGGAACCCCTGAGGAAGTGACCGCACTCCCTCCCGATTTCGTGGAACGGGCAGGCATTCAAAACCTCCTCAGCCCGAACCGCGCCAATGGCCTCTCCCAACTGCTGACCCGCATCCAGACCTTCGCCAGCCAAGCCAGCAGCTAGCCCGGATAAATCACAGGTGGCTGCGGTCCGCTGATCTGAATACCATCCGGGGTGGTCACCGTGTCCAAAGCTCAATGAACGCGGCTCGAATGCTGGTGTTGCCCTCGGTCGCCTGCCCCTTTGATTCCCAGGTCACCACGCCTCGTGCGAGGCCTGTTTCCCGGTCGACCGCCATGGCCGGGCGGCTCTGGCGGTCAACGCGTCGGGTCGGGTGCAGGAGGAACGGTGGGATGTCCACGGTATTATTCGGCCCCAGCCCCGTCATCACCACGTCCCAGCAAGCAGGCAGCGGAAAACGTCCGCTGTAAAGCACGACCAGCGATCCGTCGAGGAAGAGCTGGATCACCCCCCGTTCCTTTTGGCGGGTGCCGTCGGGATCAATTTCTACAGGATCCCCCTCCGGGCGTGCGAAGCGGTCGAACCGTTGGATCATCACTTGATCGTCGCCGCCCCCACGCCCTCTGCGGAGCCAGCAGACCACAAATTCGGCTCGCGCATTCATGCTAACGTCTGGACGTTGCGTTCGGACTCCATCGTCTGGCAGACGGTCGATTAAGGTTTCCCGACTCGGTCGAGGCGAAGGACCGCCTGCGACCGGGAAATCTTTGACGGCGATGGCGCTGCCTCGTTTTCGTTCGGTATGCCCCCAGACCGCCACGGCCCAGCCGCCTGGGCTGACGGAGACGGAGGGCAGGCCGAAGGCAGCGGGATCATTGGTTTCCAACCGATTCAGTCGTCGCGCCTCCCAGAGTGGAGCTCCCTGGGGGGTGAAGGCGCGGGCGTAATGATGTTGTCTCCCGGCTTCGGCCACCGACCAGACGACGACGGCGTTGCCCGCAGCGGTCATGGCAAGATCAGGAAAGGTTTCCTGGGTCGAAAGCCGATCATCGGCGGGGATTGGCGGGGTGAGCGGCTGGCCGACGGCGTCGAACCAGCGCAACATAACTTGGTAACCCGCGTGGCGGTCCCCCTCGTTCCAAGCCACAACGAACAGGCCGGTGCCATCCGCCGCGATTGCCGGGAGATTTTGGGTGAGCGGGGAGGGTTCGCTGACGACGAAGGCAGGCGCAATTGGGGAGCCGTCCCCGAAGAAAAGTCGTCCGCGGATATCTTCGGCGAGCGGGAGGGTGTCGCGTCGCCCCTTGGTATTGCTGCAAGCGCCTTCGTGCAGGCTTTCTGGATTTGGCTCGCGAGGTTCCTGACCTTCCGCCATCCAAACCACAAAAAATCGGCCATCCCGCTGCATCGCCACGGCGGCGTGATCGACGATTTCTCCCAACGACCCTGGATTCACGACAAACTCTGGGGAAGGCCCGGAAGCGATGTCGAGGGCGGGGAGCGGGCTGAGGCTGAGCAGGAAGAGGAGCCCGGAGAGCGGGAAACAGCGCGTTGGGTTCAAGGTCAGGAATGCTTTTTATACAAATCCATTACCGCCTGGGTGGTGGAACTGCCGCTCTGGCCAAACCCGCGGTTGATCGTCTGGTGGGTTTCACCTGGGGCTTCGAGGAAGCGGGCGTCAGCCCCGGCATTTCGCAGGGCGTTAACGTAATCTTTTGCCCATTGATGCCGGATGGGGCTGCGACCGATCGAAACGACGAGGGTGGGTGGAATGCGTTTCCCCTTGGTCGCAAACCGAATAGGGGAGGCCTCGCGCCAGAGCTTGGGGTCGCTTCCGAAGGCTTTGAGCCCGGTGTCGTCTCCACCCCGGTGCTGCATCCAAGCTTCAATATCGTATCCGGCTCCGTCCAGCAGGGCGACGGCCCTGATCGGCGCGGGGGAAGCTCCGTATTTTTTCAAATAATCATGATCGGTGGTCACTAGGGTCGCCAGGTGAGCTCCTGCCGAGTGGGCGAGCAGATAGATTCGGGAAGGGTTCCCCCCGTATTGATCAATATGCTTCATCACCCAGGCGAGGGAAGCCGCCACATCCTGCGCGTTACCTGGGAACGGCGGCTGCGGAGTCAGCCGATAATTCACGCTGACGAATTGATACCCTTGTCGCGCAAAAAAATCGGCTTTTCCGTGTTCGTTGCCTTTGTCACCAATTAACCAGGCTCCTCCGTGGATGTAGACGACCACCGGGGCGTTTGGTTTTGGGGCCGGATAAATATCGAGGCTCAATTGTTCGGCGGGAATGCCCGCTGCCCGACCGTAGACGACCGTCTTCGGCGAGGAAGCCGCCTGGCTGCAAGCAGGCCCG
>CAZSPO010000149.1:0-8655 GCA_964608775.1 uncultured Chthoniobacterales bacterium
AAACTCTCGGGCTACGAAGCTGCCTATGATCGAGCGCAAGGACATCGCTTCAGCGTTGCTCTCGACCGGGAAATGGGATCGCTGGATCGAAGGCTTTTCGCAATGCGCTACCTCCATGGTCATTGGGAAAGCTCCAATCTCATGATTCGGGCATGGGCGCAGTTGCACAACTTTGCCCCCTGGAATCCAAGAGCAACCAAACTCCACGGTGCCGAGTGCCGCGCCGAACGGCTAACCAAGAATCGGTATCGAAAGGATTGGTTGGAGAATTTCCGAGTCGCATCCTCCCTCCGAGGGTATCGTTACCCCTGAATCCGGCAGAGTCAGCCTTTTTCGGCACGATCCTGCTCCTGGACGCCCACCATCAGTCCGCCGTTGCTGAGCGCCTGATTCGGTAATACAGTATTACCTATGAAGACGCTTTCGTTCAAGGTCACGGAGGAGGAGGCCGAGGAGATCCGGAGGCAAGCCCGGGATGCGGAGCTTTCCGTGTCGGAATTCCTGCGGAGGCGGGCTCGTGGAGAGGCTCTAAAGGAAGTCCCCATCCAGATCATCAAGTGTGAGATTGTGGGATCGATGGCCTTTTCGGGGGGGCCTGAGCTGCCGCCACTAACAACAAGCTCAGTTTGCGAAATGCTGTCCGACTTTCCATGAACTACCTCCTCGACGTCAATTTGTTGGTCGCTTGGGGATGGGCTGACCACGCCGATCATTCTCGCGTCGCGATTTGGCTCGCCGCTGAGCGAGGAAGGTTCGGCACGCAACTCCTGGCCTCTGCGATCCCGGAACTCGGCTTCGTCCGCGTCTCGGTTCAGCGATCTCGCGGCCGGGTTACTCCGGATCAGGCCAGTGCCGTGCTCGAGAGCATGGTCCAGGTGCTTGGCCCCGCCCACGCGTTCCTGCCAGACGACATGCGATCTCGAACATGGCCGCAGTGGTGCAAAGGAGCAGGCCGGACAACCGACGCCCACTTGCTCGAGCTTGCCCGAACTCATGGTGCCAACCTGGCGACGCTCGACCGGGGCATTCCCGGAGCTTTTCTGGTTCCATGAAATCTCGAACGCAGCCAATATGCACGATCGGGACGGCAGGAGTTCCATCAAATGGATATCCCGGAGAACGCACCCATTCTCCTAAGCAGTTGACTGATGCGACGCCCGTTGACCTAGCGACTTCTATCGAATCCAGATAATAGACAGGCTTCTCTTGCTGTCTGCTTATGCAAAAAACCATCGCAAAGTAATTGCTCAGCTATTTGAGGGTGGCGCCTTCGCCATGCTGATAGTGTCGATCTGTGGCGGTGAGACATTATCATTCACGAGGTCCGAGGAGAATCTTATCATTGATCCATTATTCGCTTGCATGGTGGTACAGATTGAGGAGTTTAGCGTGCTGGAGGAGGGGAGCCGGGCTGAGGGTCGATTTCAACCGGTGGAGATTCTTGGCCAGGCACGCTATGGAGACCTCCAGATTGAGCCAGGAGAGAATCGAGCCTTCCGAGTCCGCCCGCTCAGAGATGAGGTTGTCGATAAGGCGCAGTTCGTGCAGGAGGGGCTAGTCGTTGTCTTCACGTTAACTCATGTAGATGACGAGTCTCAGGGCAGGCTGTTCGTGTTTTTGGACGCAGTCTTACCTGGAGATGCCGAAACACGCACGTTGCTCAATCAGATGCTCGTGAAAGAATCCGACGCTATAGGCTATGTCTAGTTTCTTATGCTTCTTACACCTCTCCTTTTATTGCTCCCGCGATATCGGTTTTGGATGGCCGTGGGCGCAAGCAGGGCCAAAGACGCCGTCTCGGACACCACCGTGATCGAAAACCTCGATTTCCATCTTACCGACGCGGATGGAAAGGTGCAGCGACAGACCGAGTGTTCGGAACACTACTCACAAGGAAATAGGTAGACGTGTAACCGGCGGCTCGAATGACGTGTCGCCACTATTTCGCCACAATCCGTCGCCAGAAACCACCCGAAAGTCGCCACTATTTGAGCTTCTGAAGGGCACAACAGCCAATCTTCCCGGGGAAGGCGGGTGTGGCCGCTTCATTCGGGAAGATGGGGGTGTGACGGTGGGCTGGTGCTCTGTGAGTTAGAAGTTCCTTGCAGTTGCAAGGTTGAAAGAAAGAACTGTTAGGGTCTGCCTATCCCATGAGGGATGCCGAGTGCTGTGAGCAGTCGCTCCACCAACAAGCTTGGCGTCACTGCAACAGATTTCGCACCAGACAAGACAGTGGAGATCGGCGAGAAGCTGAACCGCGCCATGAAGAAGGTCTTTCGACTACTTGTTCCGGCAGCTCAGTCAGATTCGCCCGGTAGAGCCTCTATCGAGGTTGGCGGTATTTGTTGGGCCGTTGCGGACGCCAGCGATATCCCTCGTAAAGAAGGCGAATACATCTGTATTCCAACGTTAAATTATCCTTTACCGGAATCGGCGGCTGACGTAGTCTACTTACGACGACGTAACACAAACAGCGCCGCCAAGCCCAGCCCGAAGAGGGCGAAGGATGAGGGCTCCGGAACACTGAGGAATTGTCCTGTGCTCAACACTTGGTCCGAGATGCGGAATTCATCGGCCTGACCGCCGAAGGAGCCATCGTCATCATTATCCCCCCGCCCGAGTAGTTAGAGCACGGTGGAAGAGCCGTTATCAATGGTCGCCAAATTTACGGTCGTGGTGAAGGAATCAACCCACACGCCATCAAGGAACAGCTCGAAATTGCTGCTGCCGTTGTAGGTCAGTGCGAAGTGGTAGGTTGTACCGAGCGCAAAGTTGGAATCAGCGTCGGCGAAACCTGTAAAATCGCCGTTTCCTCTCATAAATAGGTTGAAGTTGCCCGTTGTTGCGTCAACCGGACGCACCGAGAAAAGCAGGCCGGTTCCGTTGACATTTGGACGTGTATTGAAGATCGGGAAGAAGGCTTCACCATTAAAGTCATTCACATTGAACCAGCCTTCGAACGTCCAGGCATTACCATTGACATACAGGGCTTCGGCACTGTTAGCTCCAGCCGAGACATAATGATTGGTGGTGGGGATGCCGGCGAAGCTGCCCGCATTCGCCGAGGCATCGCCGACGAAACCGACTGTACTATCTGGATTGGCGATAAAATTGCCAGCCAGGTTGGTTGCACTGTTGACGGACGCAGGGTAGCCGTTGTTGGTCAGCGTGTAAGTCGCGCCGCCGACTCCGGCATCGGCCAATGCACCATCGTCGAATTCCCAATAGGCAATCGTCGCCGCCGAGGCCGTAGAAGTCGAAATCACTACGGCGATGAGAATACCCAGCCGATCCCCGTGTCATTCACCCTTCGGGCAACGGTTTCCTTACCATTAGGCTGCCTACCCCTGGGCTACCCTTCCATCTCATCATGTTTCAATATCTCTTAGCATTTCTCCTGCTCTTTGGGTCCGCTACAGTGGCTCACGCCCAACCTGAAAAGCCGAACATTGTCTTCATCATCGCCGACGACCTCGGTTGGGCCGACGTCGGGTTTCACGGCGGCAATGCCCCAACGCCCCATCTCGATCAGCTGGCGAGTGAAAGCTTCGAGCTGACTCATCATTACGTCGCCCCGGTCTGCAGCCCGACCCGGGTTGGACTCTTGACCGGACGTTGTTGGAGCCGATTTGGCATCACCACGCCAAGCAACAGTCTCGCCCTTCCTTTTGACACGTTAACCCTCCCCAAAGCGTTGAAATCGCAGGGCTACGAAACCTGCCTCATCGGCAAATGGCACCTTGGCTCGAAACCCGAATGGGGACCGAATCACTTTGGGTTTGATCACAGCTACGGCTCACTTGCTGGTGGGGTCACGGCCTGGTCCCACCTCTATGAGAAAGGTAAATACTCCGTCACCTGGCATCGGAATCATGAGTTGATCGAGGAAGAGGGTCATGTAACTGACTTGCTTACCAAAGAGGCCGTGGAGTGGATTTCCAAACGCAGCGATGCGCAGCCATTTTTCCTCTACGTCCCATTCACCGCGGTGCACCTTCCGGTCAACGAACCCGAAGAGTGGCTCGCGAAAGTTCCTGACACGATCACCACGGAAATCGGTCGTCACTACGCGGCCTGCATCATGCACTTGGACGACTCTGTTGGGAAAATCCGCTCTGCGTTGGAAGAGAAAGATTTCACGGAGAACACGATTCTTGTCTTCACCAGCGACAATGGCGGCAGTACTGCGACGAACAACACGCAGCCCTATCCTCCGGACGATTCGCCGAGCGGAAAAGTCACGGCGATTAATCATCCACTACGGGGGCAGAAGGGATCGGTTTACGAGGGCGGCATCCGCGTGCCGACATTGGTATTTTGGCCCGGAAAATGGCAAGCGGGAAAAAACGCAACGCCCGTCTTCATCGCAGATTGGATGCCGACCTTCTGTCATCTTGCGGGATCGGAAGAAAGGGAGGAACTAGATTGGGACGGCGTGAATCTGGCGGATCTGCTGCAGAGTGGCCAGAAAATCCCCGAACGCCCAATTTACATCGCCGGTCTTCGTTCGCGCTCGAGCGCCGTGTTCTTTGAAGGCATGAAACTCGTCGCGCACCAAGACAAACCCCCTGAATTGTATAACGTCATGAACGATCCGTCGGAGGAAGACAACCTCGCCAATCGTGAACCGAATTTGACGCAGGAAATGCTGACGCTGCTTCGATCGCAACAGAAACGGGACAACGAGATTCTGGCGAAACCGTGATCAAGACGTTTTGCCATGCGGCACGCGAGAAGGCATGACTGATCGATTTACTTTTCGGCCCTGCTGCCTTCGCCCGAGTCATCATCGGACCTGAGAGGATTGGGGGGGCAAGGTCCATGGTTTTTTCTGCCCGTCTCCAGTCTTCCAGCTTGTCCTTCCTGCGTCAGGACCTGCAGCTAGGCTCCGCCATCATGAGGCGCGTGCGCGCCAGCAGTCTAGCTTCTAGCTCCTAGCTCCTAGCTCGAATGGTGCTCGGTTAAGCTGCTTGGTCGATCATCTTTGTTCGGTGTAGCCGGATTCGTGAGAATGGGAGCGAAGCGGACATCGGCTGTCAAAGGCACAGCAACGCGTCCGATTCGGACCTTCCTTCTCCCGCGTCACCCACCCCCTCTGAAGTGTCACCACTTCAGCTGCTCTCCGAATCGGACGACGATGCAGCCACTTAACCGAGTGCCATTCCGGTTAAAACGGAGAATCTGAGCGGGTCCGTGCCCGTGAGCCGAGCAGAAGTCAGGGACCAGCAATCAAATGGCTGTGGGGACCTGGAGTTCCTCCAGCACAGGGCGTAGCTTGGTGATCCAGAGCTCGTAGCCGCCGCGGTTCATGTGGAGGCCGTCCTGCTCGAAGAACCGCCAGTTTGGCCGCCCTTGCTCATCGAGCATGTCGCTGAAGACATCAACGAAGTGGCAGAACTCCAGTTCCTTGCAAATGTTGGAGATGTGCACATTGGCGAAACGGATGGTCTCCATCAGGTATTCGCGGGCTGGGCTGGGCTTAACAGACAGCACCACCAAAGGTTGGTTCGGTCTCAGCTCGGCCCAGTCCATTGCCAGAAGGCGGAAGTGGTTGGCGACCTCCTCGGAGTGGCGCCCGTCGCCGATGTCATTATCGCCGGCGTAAAGGACGAGGCCGCGGGACTTGGTTTCACCGACGAGGCGCTTAAAGAACCAACAGCAGGCGGCCAAGGTGGAGCCGCCGAAGGCGAGATTCACGCAGGGAAGTCCCATGTCTTCATCCAATTTCCCTTTCCAGTAGTTGAAGCTCGAGCTGCCGTAGAAGACGAAGGAGTCTGTGTTTGCTCTGAAGCTCTCCAGCCTGGCCTCGACTTCTTTGACTTGGTCTTCGTACCAAAACATAAGCGTCGGGAATCGTCTTGGGAATTCTTCATGCGAGGCGTGCAGCGTTCCCGTCCCAATCGCGTCCCTTTTCGGACGGCTGAAGTAGACCAAAATTACAGATGGCATCGGGTTGCCTGGCGGGGCGGAATCTTATCGAATCCGAGGTTTCTTTCAAGCTCCGGATCGACGCCCATGCCGAGTTCTTTTGCGTCACCCGACAGCTCGACGGAGCGACGCCGCAGGCGGTGCAGAAGATGATTTGCGAGAGAATACGGTGCAGCGACGCGGATTCTGCAGAGAGTTCACCCAAAAACTTCGGATTAGTTAACGGCCGAAGGTCCTCGGCCTCACGCTGCTCACCGAAAAGCTCTACTGAGTTGTGGAAGTCTGCAAAAGCGACCGATTGTTTTGAAAATCAAAAGGAGTTAGCCCTTTTCCGCTCAGGCCAAACCGAGATGTGGCATGCCCGAAAACCTGAGCGGGATAAGGTTCCTACATCATCTCCTGACCGGCTCAAGAGGACGAAACCGAAGATTGTTTCGATGCCGTTGCCGAGACCAGATTGCGGTAAAATGGGCTACTTGGGAAGTTGGTTTACAAGCGATTGCATCTGGTGTTTAACCTGGGTTGATGAGTTTGACCATCATTCTGATCGCACTTGGAGGAATCGGAGGCTTGGTGGCGGTGATCAGCTTCATTGCCGCGATTGGTAAGCTGTTCCGCAAACAGAAAACCGGCTGGGCTATGCCAATCATGGGTTTTTTGGGCGCTTCCGCGTTGGCTGCTGGAAGCATCGTCGTTCTTGCCGTTTTCGTTTTCAGTCATCGCGAGGAAATCACCCAGCGCGTCGCTTCGGAGGGGCAATCGGTTCTCGCGACGGCGGTCGAGGCGGGCACGACGGGCTTGGGCGAAGGAATCGACGGAACGGTGAAGCATTTTGAGAATAGGCAGGTGGCCGAGTTGGCCAAGTCCGCAGAAGAGATGACGGTGGAGGTTCTGTCGGTCGATGGAGCCCAGGTTGAGGTGGGAATCCGGAATTCCGGAACCCATGCGGTGAAGCTTCGCGATTTGATCGAGAACGGGCTGCTCCTTTGCGTGGATTCTGGAGGTTTCGATCATTTTTTCCAGCTGCCCGACGAAGCCCAGCCGCTCATCCCGCCCGGTTCAATGACGCGTCACAGGTTGCAGACCAAGATGCCGGATAGCGCCAGCGTGAAAGCGGTGAAACTGGTGGGCCATGAGCCAGTGCTCGCCCCATCATTTGGGAAATCGGATAGGTAGGGGCGGCAGTGAGGGTGACACGAGGCGGCGATTGCCGGCTGGAAGCGACACCCATCCATCGGTTCTCTATCGAGGACGCCATGAGATCGCTGCACAGCGAATCCTTCTCGCCTGGGTCCTGTCACCTGAACGAGGGCTCCGGCGTCCGTGAAATCGGATGGTTATGCAGTTTCTCCGGGAAAGCAGGGCATACCGTCGAGGACCCGCACCTTTCTTCCTTCGCTTTGCTCAGGATCTGCAGCTGGGCTTCGCCTTCCGATAATCGCTCGTGCGGCAGGGCCGTGTCGTCCAGCTCGAGTTGAGGTGGCTGCGGTTCAGTCTAAGAAGAGCCCGGTTTACTTGGACCCCAATCGTTTACCAACTATGATTGGAAGCCTCTTCACGATGTCGACCTTCATGAACCCCCCTGCTCAACTCATCCCGGTATCAGGACCTTCGCAAAGCTGGATTCCCTCGGGTCGGATGAAAACCTTTTCCGCTATCCTGGTTCTGCTTCTTGGCGCAGGGCTTGCCTGTGCCCATGCCCAGGCTGTCGGGCATGAGTCGGTCAATGAACTTCGCTCCCACTTTCACAGGGAATTGCAACGTCTCGAGGCTCCACTCAAGGAACTCAACGGCAAGTACCGGCAGCACCTGGAAAGGCAGAAGGAATCGTTTCGACAGCGAGGAGAAATGGATGGCATGCACGACGCTGATATCGAATTGAAGACCTTTGAAAGGGCCCTATCGCAGGAGCTCTCTTTGTTCCCTGAACTGAAGCGGCTTCAGGTCGTCTACCGCAACCAGGTGCAGCTCGTGAGCCGAGAGATTCGCGGACCAAAGCTGAGTTTGATTCGCTCCTTGAAGGAAGATGCGCGAAGCCTTGTTCAGAAGTTCCACGCAACGGGAGAGGATGAGGCAGCGGCAGCCGCCAAAGCGGAAATGGAACGCCTTACCGAACTGGAGGAGGACCTGAAATTGGGTGCTCCGTCTTCCAGATTCCAAAGGTCAAGCCGCTTCGCCGGGACGGAGGTGGGTGTGGAAATGAGAAATTTCATCGGGATGACGCTGTGTTGGATCCCGGCTGGGACGTTCGAGATGGGAGAAGAGGGGAGGAAGGTGAATGTGGAATTAACCGAAGGCTTCTGGATCGGCAAATACCCGGTGACCCAGGAGGAATACCATGACGTCATGTCCACGAATCCGGCGCATTTTAAAGACGCGGGCAAGCGGGCTCGAGTGGAGAGCGTGAGTTGGCCGATGGCGATGGACATTTGCGGGAAGCTGACCGAGCTGGAGCAGAAGAAGGGGATGCTGCCGGACGGATGGATCTACACGCTGCCTACCGAGGCGCAGTGGGAGTATGCCTGCCGGGCTGGAACGACAGGAGATTACAATGTGGCGGGCGCCGAATTGGCCGATCTGGGATGGTTTTCCGGGAATATACTTCTCGGCATTAGTTTTTCGGAATTTCGAAGAGTTGGAAATTTTCGGTCACGAGACTTTGCAAGTGTGAGCGCATTGCTCAATGCAGCAGCGCAGTCCATCAAAGCTCTTGCGCATATCGGTGAC